>JANMYQ010000235.1:0-67305 GCA_031382215.1 Methylibium sp. | reverse complement strand
GTCCACCAGCGGCGTGTACTTCTCGTAGTTCTTGAAGCGCTTCTTGATGATGCCCATGCGCTCGAACAGGTAGGCGTATTCCTCGGCGCGGAAGTCCTTGAACTGCAGGTAGTGCTTGATGAGGCTCATGCCGGGTTTCATTTCATCTCGCGGTCAGGGCCGCGGCTCGAGCAGGAAGGTCTTGATGAGCGGGCACAGGATCGCGACGATCTGCTGCGCTTCGTCCAGGCTCAGGATCAGCGGCGGCACCAGGCGCACCACGCGGTCGGCCGTCACGCTCAACATCAGCCCCGCCTGCGCGGCGCGGTTGAGGATGTCGCCGCACGGGCGGTCGAGTTCGACGCCCAGCATCAGCCCCTGGCCGCGCACTTCGACGAAGCCGTCGACACCTTTCAACTCGCGCTCGATGCCGGCCTTCAGCGCGGCACCCACGGTGGCGGCGTTGGCCAGCAGGCCTTCTTCTTCCATGATGCGCAGCGTCTCGACACCCGCGCGCATGGCCAGCGGGTTACCGCCGAAAGTGGTGCCGTGGTTGCCGGGGCCGAACACCTTGGCCGCCTTCGGCCCGCACACCACCGCGCCGATCGGCACGCCCGAGCCCAGGCCCTTGGCCAGCGGCATCACGTCGGGTTTGATTCCAGCCCACTGATGCGCAAACCACTTGCCGGTGCGGCCCATGCCGCACTGCACCTCATCGAGCATCAGCAGCCAGCCGTGTTCGTCGCAGATGCGGCGAATGGCCTGCAGGTAGCTCACCGTCGCCGGGTTGATGCCGCCTTCGCCCTGGATCACCTCCAGGAACACCGCGACGACATTCTTGTTGGTGCGCGCCACGTTCTCGATGAAGGCCACGTCGTTCAGCGGCACACGCACGAAACCTTCAACCAACGGGCCGAAGCCAGCTTGCACCTTCGGGTTGCCGGTGGCCGACAAGGTGGCGATCGAGCGGCCGTGGAAGGCCTTTTCGTAAACGATGATTTCGGGACGATCGATGCCTTTGTCGTGCCCGAACTTGCGCGCGATCTTGAGTGCCGCCTCGTTGGCTTCCAGCCCGGTGCTGCAGAAGAACACGTTGTCCAGGCCCGACAACTCGCACAGCTTGGCGGCGAGCTGCTCCTGCAACGGCACCAGGTAATAGTTGGAGCTGTGGATCATCCGGCCGATCTGCTCTTGCAGAGCAGGCACCAGCTTGGGGTGCGCATGCCCCAGCGTGTTCACCGCAATGCCACCCAACCCGTCGAGGTACTTCTTGCCGTCGGTGTCCCAGACCCAGCAGCCGCGGCCGTGCGACAAGGCGATGGGCAGGCGCCCGTAGGTCGTCATCACGTGCGGTTCGCGTGAGGCGGCGGTCACGGCAGGGGTGGCGGGAAGCTTGTCGGGGGCATTCATGGGGCACTCACCTCATAGAAGCCGCATAGCGTGCCGATTTGTCACGTTCCGCGGGAGATCAATTCTACGGGGCGCCCAGTTTCTGCCGATGAAGCCGGAATGAATGCACTCCATCGCGCGACGGTCAGTGCTGCGCTGCAGCAAAAAGGCGACACAATCCGGCGGCCGGCCCGGCGCTTGCTGTGGTCTGAGCAGCCGCCCTGGCCCAAGCCTGCCCCTGCACCGAAACCCATGCCCGCGCCAAAGCCCCGCGAGATCGTCATCAAGGGTGTCACCCTCGAAGGGGGCACGTTTCGTCCGAGCGACTGGTCCGAGCGGCTGGCCGGCGCGATGGCGTGTTTCCGGCCCGAAGGCTCGGCCAGCGGCATTGCCGCGTTCATCGGCTATTCGCCGTACTGTGTGCCGCGCACGATCGACGGGGTGAAATGCGTGATCGTCAGCGAAGCGCTGCGTGATGTGGAGCTGATGGCCTGGGACTTCGTGACCAACTTTGCGCGTGACAACCGGCTGCAGGTGGTCGACGCACCCGGCTTGCCCGAAGACGCCCTCAAGCTCTGAAAATCCGGCAGACCATGCCGGCCAGCAATGCAAAAGGGCTCGCAGTGCGAGCCCTTTGCGTTTGATCCCGGCAAGCGTCAGGCGGCGGCAGCCAGTGCCTTGATCTTGGCCGACAGGCGGCTCTTGTGGCGGGCGGCCTTGTTCTTGTGGAACAGGCCCTTGTCGGCCACCGAGTCGATGACGGCCTGGGCCGACTTGTACAGATCGGCCGCCTTGGCCTTGTCACCGGTAACCACGGCCTTCTGGACGTTCTTCACGACGGTGCGGAACTTGGAGCGCAGCGCGGTGTTGGCCGCATTGAGCTTCACGTCCTGACGCACGCGCTTCAGGCCCGAGGCAATGCGAACGGTCTTTTTCTTGGCTTTTGAGGTGGTGGCCATGCTGTAGCTGGTGTTGGGGTGGAACGAAGCCCGCGAGTATAGCATCGGGCTCGCACCGGCCGGCAAGCCGGGCGTGGAGGGCGCCTTCAGGCGTCGGTGGCTCCGTATAATCCAGGTCACTCCCCACGACCCGACGCGCGCGCTGCCTCTCGCCGCCTCTTGAGGTTCTTTCCGTTCATGAACCTGCTGCGCGCCGCCTCCCTCGTTTCGCTGCTCACGCTCGCCTCGCGCGTGACCGGCCTGGCCCGCGAGGTGATGGTGGCCTCGATGTTCGGCGCCGGGGCGCTGACCGACGCGTTCAACGTCGCCTTCCGCATTCCCAACCTGCTGCGCCGGCTGTTCGGCGAAGGCGCGTTCTCGCAGGCCTTCGTGCCCATCTTGGCCGCCACCCGCACGCGCGACGGCGACGAGGCCACGCACGCGCTGATTGATTCGGCCGCCACCGTGCTGTTCTGGGCGTTGGTCGTGACCTGCGCACTCGGCGTGGTGGCCGCGCCGCTGATCGTGTGGCTGATGGCCGCCGGGTTGGAGCGTTTCGACGACGCGGTGCTGATGACGCGCTGGATGTTTCCCTACATCGGCTTCATTTCGCTGGTGTCGCTCGCGGCCGGCATCCTGAACACCTGGAAGCGCTTCATGGTGCCGGCCGCCACGCCGGTGCTGCTGAACCTGGCGGTCATTGCCGCGGGCTGGGGGCTGGCGTCGCACTTCAAGCGCTGGGGCATCGAGCCGATCTACGCGCTGGCGGCCGGTGTGCTGCTGGGCGGCGTGCTGCAACTGGCGATCCAGGTGCCAGCGCTGCGGCGCATCGGCGTGCTGCCGCACATCCGCCTGCGCCCTTCGATGTTGATGGCGGCGTGGGGCCACCCTGGGGTGAAGCGCATCCTGTCGCAGATGGCGCCGGCATTGTTGGGCGTGTCGGTGGCGCACGTGTCGCACATCATCAACACCCAGATCGCCTCGCATGTAGCGGTGGGCGCGGTGTCGTGGCTGGTGTATGCGGATCGGCTGATGGAGTTCCCGACCGCACTGCTGGGCGTGGCGATGGGCGTGATCCTGCTGCCGCAGTTGTCGGCCGCCCAGGCCAAGGGTGACGCGACCACGTATTCGGGCCTGCTCGACTGGGGCCTGCGCATGGTGGTGCTGCTGGCGCTGCCGTGTGCGGTGGCGTTGCTGGTGTTTCCGACCGCGCTGGTGACGGTGCTGTTCCACTATGGCGCGTTCGACGCATTCGCGGTGCAGAAGACGAGCACCGCGCTGATGGGTTACGGCGTCGGGCTCATGGGGCTGGTGGGGGTGAAGATCCTCGCGCCGGGCTTCTATGCGCGGCAAGACATCCGCACGCCGGTCAAGATTGCCGTGGTGGTGCTGGTGCTGACACAGTTGATGAACCTGCTGCTGGTGCCGATGTTCGGACATGCAGGGCTTGCCTTGTCCATCGGGCTGGGTGCATTGATCAACGCCACGTGGCTCTTCTTCGGCCTGCGTCGCAACGGTTCCTACACCCCGGCACCCGGCTGGGGCGTCTTCGCGCTGCGCGTCGTGTTCGCGACCGCCCTGCTCGGTGCCTTGCTCGCCTGGGGCGCGCATACGATCGACTGGGTCGGCCTGCGCGCGCAACCCTGGGTGCGCATCGGCTGGGTCGCCGCCTTCCTGGGGGGCTCGGCGCTGCTGTACTTCGGCGCCCTCGCCGCCACCGGGTTGAGGCTGCGCGAATTCGTGCGCCGCGGCTAAATGGTGCCCCCAGTCGCTTCGCTCCGGCCCCGGGGCCACAAAGGGGCCCTTCGTGGCCCTTGGGGCGCAGCCGCGCTTGGGGCGGCCCGGCGCCGCGGCTAAACTGTTTTCATGCCCGCGCCGCCGCTGCAATTCGAGCCGCCCACCGCGCTCGAGTACTTTGCCACCCTGGTGGCCGAGGACGCCAGCCTGTCGCTGACCGAGGCGGCCGTGGCGATTGCGCAAGACGAGTTCCCGCAGCTCGACACGCAGACCGTGCTGGCCGAAATCGACCAGCTTGCGGCCCGGCTCAAGCGCCGCATTCCGCTCGACGCGGTGCCGGTGCAACGCCTGCGATGGTTGAACCGCTTCTTTTTCCAGGAGATGGGTTTCGCCGGCAACGTGAACAATTACTACGACCCGCGCAACAGCTACCTGCACATGGTGCTGAGCACGCGGCGCGGCATCCCGATCACCTTGGCGGTGCTGTACATCGAGCTGGCAACGCAGATCGGGCTGACGGCGCGCGGCGTGTCGTTCCCGGGGCACTTCCTGATCAAGCTGCGCATGCCCGAGGGCGAAGTGGTGGTCGATCCGTTCACCGGCCATTCGCTGTCACGCGAGCAGCTCGACGAGTTGCTGGTGCCGTACAAGCGCAACCGCGGCCTGCTGGGCGAGTTCGACACCCCGCTCGGCCTGTTCCTGCAGGCCGCGCCGGCGCGCGACGTGCTGGCCCGCATGCTGCGCAACCTGAAGGAAATCCACCGTACCGCCGAAGACTGGCCGCGCCTGCTGGCAGTGCTGGACCGCCTGGTCGTGCTGCTGCCGCAAGCCTGGGAAGAGCGGCGCGACCGCGGCCTGGCGCGTGCCGAACTTGGGCTGGACGAATCTGCCGCCAGTGACCTGGCGGCCTACCTGGCCAACGCGCACGGGGCCGACGACCATTCGGCCATCAGTGAGCGGCTGGCCGGCATGGGTGGGCCGGGGCCGTCGCGCCTGCATTGAGTTGAGGCGCCCGTAGAATTCATGCACCCTGGCGTCGGCGCTCCCGCGCCCATCACCGCGTGCATCAAGCGCGGCCACTCCCCAGTCGATGAAGTTCAACACCACCCAACGCCAAACCCTCACCTGGCTCGCCATCGGCGCGGCGGGCCTGGCCGCGATCTGGCTGCTGGCGCCGGTGTTGACGCCGTTCCTGGTCGGCGCGGTGCTGGCCTATGTGCTGCACCCGGCGGTGGAGCGTTTGGTGGCCTTGCGCACGCCGCGTGTGCTCGCGGTCACGCTGGTGGAGCTGACCGCGATCCTGCTGCTGCTCGCGCTGTTCCTGCTGATCGTGCCCATCATGACCAAGGAACTGCCGCTGCTGCGCGCGCAGATTCCGCTGCTGGCCGAGAAGCTGAACACCGGCCTGGCGCCCTGGCTGGCGCAGTTCGGCATCAACGTCGCGCTCGACACGGCCAGCATCAAGGCCTTTGTGCTGAAGTACCTCGATGCGAACATCGAAGACTGGCTCGCCACCGTGCTGAGCTCGGCGCGCATCGGCGGCAGCATCCTGCTGGCCATCGTCGGCAATGTCATCCTGGTGCCGGTGGTGTTGTTCTACCTGCTGATGGACTGGCCGAACCTGGTGACCCGCGTTCTCGGGATGGTGCCGCCGCGCATGCGCGCGACCTTCGAGGGCTTCACGCAGGAATGCGACAGCGTCCTGGGCCAATACCTGCGCGGCCAGTTGCTGGTGATGCTGATCCTGGCGGCGTTCTACAGCATCGGGCTGGCGCTGTTCCGCTTCGACCTGGCCGTGCCGGTGGGCGTGTTCACGGGCCTTGCCATGTTCATTCCGTACGTCGGCTTCGGCATCGGCCTGGTGATGGCGCTGCTGGCCGGTGTGCTGCAGTTCGCCAGCTGGTACGGCGTGGTGGCGGTGGCGGTGGTCTATGGCATCGGCCAGGTCGGCGAGAGCCTGTACCTCACGCCGCGCCTGGTGGGCGAGCGCATCGGCATGAACCCGCTGATGGTGATTTTCGCGCTGCTCGCTTTCGCGCACCTGTTCGGTTTTGTCGGCGTGCTGATCGCCTTGCCCTTGAGTGCCGTGCTGGTGGTGGCGGTGCGGCGCCTGCGCGGCGTGTACCTCGAAAGTCACCTCTACAAAGGATGAGGCAGATCCCGTTGCCCATCGGAACCGAGCCGCTGCGCTCGTTCGACAACTTCATGCCCGGCGCAAATGCGCCGGCGCTGACTCACCTGCTGACCCTCACCGCGGCCAGCGCGCCGGTCTACCTTTGGGGCGCCGCCGGCAGCGGCAAGACGCACCTGTTGCAGGCCGCAGCGCAGCGCTTTCACGATCAAGGCGCGCGCACCGCGTGGTTCGACCCCGGCGACTCGGTGCCCTGGGGGCACGACGAACTGCGCAGCCTGATCGTGCTCGACGACTGCGAGCGCCTCGACCCCGACCAGCAGCAGGCCGCGTTCGCGCTGTTCGTGCAGTCCGCCACGCAGGGCGTTGCAGTGGTGGCGGCCGGCCGCGTGCCGCCGGTGGACCTGCCCTTGCGCGAAGACCTGCGCACGCGGCTGGGGTGGGGCCATGTGTTTTCGTTGCAGCCGCTCGGTGAACCCGAGGTGCGCGCAGCGCTGCGGCGCGAGGCCGACCGGCGCGGTGTGTTCCTGTCCGACGAGGTGATGGACCACCTGCTGACGCGCTTTGCGCGCGACCTGAAGCACCTGATGGCGCTGCTCGATCGGCTCGATCAGTTTTCGCTCGCCACCAAGCGCAGCGTGACCGTGCCCTTGCTGAAGCAGATGCTGGCCGAGGACGGCGCATGAACGGTGAGCCGGACAAGAATCTGTGCCTGTTCGATCTGGACGACACCTTGTTGCCGATGGATTCGGACCACGCCTGGGGCGAGTTCGTGATCCGCCTGGGCTGGGTCGATGAGGCGGCGTTCCGGCGCCGCAACGACGCCTTCTATGCCCAGTACCAGGCCGGCCAGCTCGACATCCATGCCTACATTCACTTCGCCACCGAACCGCTGCGCGAGCGCAGCGTGCAGCAGGCCGACGAAGCCCATGCGCGCTTCATGCAGGAAGTGATTGCACCCCAACTGCGCCCAGCCGCGCTGGCCCTGGTGCAGGAACATCAGCAACGCGGCGACTGGGTGGCCCTGGTCACTGCCACCAACGACTTCATCACCGCCCCCATCGCCCGGGCCCTGGGCATTGCCGATTTGATCGCGGTTCGGCTCGAGCGCGGGCATGGGGGTACCATCACGGGCCGCATCGAGGGTACGCCGAGCTACCGCGAAGGCAAGGTCAGCCGGGTCGAGCTGTGGCTCGCGACACGCGGTGCGGCATGGGCACACTTTGCGCGGATCAGCGTGTACAGCGATTCGCCCAACGATCTGCCGCTGCTGGAGCGTGCCACCGATCCGGTGGCGACCAACCCCTCTTCAGCGCTGCAGGCCATTGCACAGGCCCGCGGCTGGCGCATTTTGAAACTGTTTGAATGATCAAGAATTTCATCGAGAAACTGCTCGGCTCTCCCAAGAAGGCCGGCTCGGCGCCGGCCGGCAAAAGAGTCGAGGTGCCCAAGAGCGAACACGGCATCGACCCCGGACTGGTGGACGAACGCGCCATCAAGGTCGTGCGCACGCTGGTGGACGGCGGCTTCGAGGCCTACATCGTCGGCGGCGCCGTGCGCGACCTGCTGGTGGGCCTGGGGCCGAAAGATTTCGACGTGGCCACCGACGCCACGCCCGAACAGGTCAAGGGCCTGTTCCGGCGCGCCTTCATCATCGGGCGGCGCTTTCGCATCGTGCATGTGGTGTTCGGCCGCGGCCGGCAGGACCGGGGCTTGAGCGAGGTGATCGAGGTCTCGACCTTTCGCGCCGTGATGGACGCCGCCGCAGCGGATCAGGTCGCGGGCAACGAGAAGACGTCGAAGGGCGACCTGGCCGGCAAGACCCGCGTCGTCGACGCCGAAGGCCGCGTGCTGCGCGACAACGTGTGGGGCCCGCAGATCGAAGACGCCGCGCGGCGCGACTTCACCGTCAACGCGATGTACTACGACCCGGTGCGCGAGATCGTGGTCGACTACCACGGTGGCATCAAGGACGCGAAGAAGAAGCTGCTGCGCATGATCGGCGACCCGGCGGCGCGTTACCGTGAAGACCCGGTGCGCATCATCCGCGCGGTGCGTTTTGCCGCCAAGCTGGGCTTCGAGATCGAGCCGAAGACGCGTGCGCCGATCAAGGAAATGGTCGGCCTGCTCGACAACGTGCCGCAGTCGCGCACCTTCGACGAGATGATCAAGCTGCTGCAGACCGGCCACGCGCTGGCCAGCATTGAAGAACTGCGCAAGCAGGGCCTGCACCGCGGCGTGTTTCCGGTGCTCGACGTGGCGCTCGACGAAGCGCACCGCCACGACGGGCGCGAAAAATTCGTGCAGCTCGCGCTGGCCGACACCGACCGCCGCGTCGGCGAAGGCAAGCCGGTGGCCCCCAGCTTCATGCTCGCCTGCATGTTGTGGCACGACGTGCTGGACCGCTGGCAAAAGCTCAAGGCCGCCGGCGAACCGTCGTTCCCGGCGCTGCAGCAGGCGGTGGATGCGGTGTTCGACGCGCGCATCGGCGACATCTCCGGCCGCGGCAAACTGGCCGCCGACATGCGCGAGATCTGGCTGATGCAGCCGCGCTTCGAGCGCCGCACTGGCAACACCGTCTACACGCTGGTGGAGCAGCCGCGCTTCCGGGCCGGCTTCGACTTTCTGCGGCTGCGCGGCGATGCCGGCGAGGTCGACGCCGAACTCGCCAACTGGTGGGAAGACTTCTCGCTCGCCGACGACCCGTCCCGCGCGCGCTTGCTGGACGGCGTGCGTGACCAGGACCGCGGGCGCCGCGGCGGCAGCGGGTCTGCCGCGCACGCTGGCGGCGTGGTGGGCGGCGCATCGGACGCCGGGTCGGACTTCGATTCAGGTGACGGCCCAGCCCAGGGCACCGACCCGGCACGCAAGCGCCGGCGCAGGCGCCGCAAGCCCTCGTCGGGCGACGGTGGGCCGCCGTCGGGCGATGACGGGCCGGCGTCGGTGGCGCCGTGATCCGGCGTGATCTGGCCTGACATTCGGCGCCGATGACGCCGATGACAGCGACTGACGCCGCAGGCAGCGCGGCCGTCATCGCCTACGTCGGCCTCGGCGCCAACCTGGGCGACGCGCATGCCGCGCTCGAGGCGGCGGTCGAAGCACTGGCTGCGCTGCCGCAGACGCGGCTGGTGGCGCGCTCATCGGTCTACTGCAGCGCGCCGGTCGACTCCAGCGGGCCGGACTACCTCAACGCCGTGGCCGCACTCGGCACCCGGCTCGCGCCGCACGCCTTGTTGGCGCACCTGCAGGAGATCGAGCTGCGCCACGGCCGCGAGCGCCCGTACCGCAACGCGCCGCGCACCCTCGACCTCGACCTGCTGCTGTACGGCGACCAGACGGTGGACACGCCCACGCTGACGGTGCCGCACCCGCGCCTGCACGAACGCGCGTTCGTGTTGCTGCCGCTGGCCGAGATCGCGCCCGGCATCCAACTGCCCGGTCGCGCCGGCCTGGGCGAACTGCTGCAGCGTGTCGCCGGGCAGCCGATTCACAAGCGGGTGCCTTGAGCCGGGGCGCATGAGTCGGTGCCCGCTGCGGCCGGGGCTACACTCGCGGCGCTGCGTTTATGACAATCTCGTGACGAAACCGTGACAGCGCCGGCGCGCCCGCCGCAGCACGCCCAGACCGTCACCCAGGAGACTCCCATGCTATTCGGCAAGCTGCTGCCGCGTGAAGGCAACTTTTTCGAGCTGTTCAACCAGCATGGCGGCTTCATCGTCGACGGTGCGCGGGCCTTCATCCTGATGATCCAGAACTATGACGACCTGGGCCAGCGCGAGAAATACGCCAACGACGTGATCAACGCCGAACGGGCCGCCGACCGCGTCACCGCCGAAGTGAACCGGCTGCTGCACAAGACCTTCATCACGCCGATCGATCGCGAGCAGATCCACGGGTTGATCAACGCGATGGACGACATCGTCGACCTGCTGCAGGATGCGACCGAGACCATGTCGCTGTACGACGTGCGCAAGATGACCGACGAGGTGCTGCGTCTGGGCGACATCAGCGCCAAGTGCTGCGAGCGGGTGCAGCATGCGGTGTCGCTGCTGCCGCGCATCAACCATGCCGATGCGGCCGAGGCCGCGATCAAGACCTGCGAAGAGATCGACAAGCTCGAGAGCGACGCCGACCGCGTGATGCGCTCGGCCATGTCCAAGCTGTTCCGCGAGGAGCCGGACGTGCGCGAGCTGATCAAGCTGAAGACGATCTACGAACTGCTGGAGTCGATCTCGGACCGTTGCGAGGACGTGGCGAACCTGATCGAGGGCGTGGTCCTCGAGAATTCTTGATGCTTACGTCGTCGCGGGCGGGCCCAGCGCCGGGCCGCCCCAAGCGGGCCCGCATCCCCTCGGGGGATCGGCCGAGGTACTCCGCGGCCGAGGGGCACACATGAATACCGTCCAGACCGCTTTCTGGGTCGTTGCGCTGCTGGTCGCGCTGGCGCTGGCGTTCGACTTCATGAACGGTTTCCACGACGCTGCAAACTCGATCGCCACCGTGGTTTCCACCGGCGTCTTGAAGCCGCAGCAGGCGGTGTTGTTCGCAGCGTTCTTCAATGTGGTGGCGATCTTCATCTTCCAGCTCAAGGTGGCGGCAACGGTGGGCAAGGGCATCGCGTTGCCCGAAGTCATCGACCACCATGTGGTGTTCGGAGCCCTGATCGGCGCGATTTTCTGGAACATCGTCACCTGGTTCTACGGCATCCCGTCGAGCTCGTCGCACGCGCTGATCGGTGGCATCGTCGGCGCCGTGATCGCCAAGGCGGGGGTCGATGCGCTGATCGCCGCGGGCGTGTGGCGCACGGTGTTGTTCATCTTCGTGTCGCCGGTGCTCGGCTTCCTGCTCGCCTCGCTGTTGATGGTGGCGGTGGCGCACCTGTTCAGGCGCGCCTCGCCGCTGCGGGTGGACAACTGGTTCCGGCGTCTGCAGTTGGTGTCGGCAGGCCTCTACAGCCTGGGCCACGGCGGCAACGACGCGCAAAAGACCATCGGCATCATCTGGATGCTGCTGATCGCGACCGGCTATGCGTCGGCGGGCGACAAGATGCCGCCGGCCTGGGTGATCTGGTGCTGCTACATCGCCATCGGCATGGGCACGATGTTCGGCGGCTGGCGCATCGTCAAGACCATGGGTCAGAAGATCACCAAGCTCAAGCCGGTGGGCGGCTTCTGTGCTGAGACCGGCGGCGCGATCACCTTGTTCCTGGCCACTGCGCTGGGCATCCCGGTGTCGACCACCCACACCATCACCGGTGCGATCGTCGGCGTGGGTTCGGTGCGTCGCGCATCGGCAGTGCGCTGGGGCGTGGCCGGCAACATCGTGTGGGCGTGGATTTTCACGATCCCCGCGTCGGCCTTCGTCGCCGGCTTGTTCTACTGGATCAGCCTGCGCCTGTTCGCGTAGCGCGGGCGAGCACGTTCAGCGGCCGGTCGGGGTCGCCTGTTCGGCCTGGTACTCGAAGAAGCGTTGCGCGCTGAAGGCCAGTGTCGCCATCAGTGCCGCGGCGCCGAGGGCCAACGCCAGGATCACCCCGAGGATGGTCAAACCGCCGGTGCGCGCGGCTGGGCCGGCGGGGTTGAAACGCGCGTTCCATTGCTCGTCCGGGGTCAGCCCGTAGACGATGGCGGCGAGCATCGCGGTGGCCAGGGTCAGCCCCAGCAGCGGCAGCAGCAGCCACGAAAGGTGGTCGTCCAGGCCGATCTGGCGGGCCCGCTGCAGCCCGACCAGCCCGAGCATGGTGGGCGGAACGCTGCACCAACCCCAGACGTCGCGCCACCCGTGCAAATAGAAGCGATGCAGCCCCAGGCTGCCGCCGATCAGCGCAGCCCAGGTGGCGATCAGCTTGGACCGGGGGCCACGCGCAACGCCACTCACGGAGCATCCACCGGCGCGCTGGTCTGGCCCAGGCCGAGGCGCTTCTGCATGATCACCACGTCGAGCCAGCGCTCGAACTTCCAGCCCGCCGCCGCCATCACGCCAACGTGCTCGAAGCCCAGCGCGCGGTGCACGCCGATCGAGCCGGCGTTGGCAGAGTCGCCGATCACCGCCAGCATCTGGCGCGCGCCGGCCGCCTCGCAGCGCGCCAGCAATTCGGCCAGCAGCAGCTTGCCCAGGCCCTGCCCCTTGGCAACGTCTGCGAGATAGATCGAGTCTTCCAGGCAAAAGCGGTACGCGCGCCGCGGCCGGAAGTGGTTGGCGTAGGCGTAACCCAGAACCTGGCCGTCGCGCTCGGCCACCAGCCAGGGCAGGCCATTGGACAGCACGTCGTCGCGGCGGCGCGCCATCTCGGCCTCGTCGGGTACCTCCAGCTCAAAGGTGCCGGTGCCGTGGGCCACGTTCCAGGCATAGATGGCAGTGATCGCCGGCAGGTCGGCAGGGGCGCTGGGGCGGAGCAGAACGGGTGCCATGGTCGATTGGATAGAGAAGTTGCGGCTGAGTTTATAATGCGCGGTTCCGCCGGGAAGACCGGCCCTCATTCAAGTCCAGTCACGTCAAGGAAAAGTCATGGTCGTCATCCGACTCGCACGCGGCGGTGCCAAGAAGCGCCCGTTCTTCAACATCGTCGTCGCCGACTCGCGCACCCGCCGTGACGGCCGCTTCATCGAGCGCGTGGGCTTCTACAACCCCGTCGCTGCCGGTGGCGAGCAGCCGCTGCGCGTGGCCTTCGACCGAATCGCCCACTGGACCGGCAACGGCGCCCAGATGTCGACCACGGTCGAACGCCTGGTGGCGCAGGCCAAGGCCACGGTCCCGGCCTGAGCTCGTTCCAGTCCCGATGGTTCCGGGGGCGCCTGGCTCGGCCATGAGCAGCCCCGGCACCGACCCGGACTGGCCAGACGACGCGGTGGAAGTCGGCCGGGTCGTTGATGCCTGGGGCATCAAGGGTTGGCTCAAGGTGCAGCCGTTTGCAGCCGACCCGCAGGCGCTGTTCTCGTCGCGGCGCTGGTTCGTCAAGCCGCCTGAAGAAGGTGGCGTCAAGCGCCCCACGGGCCCGCGGGCTGGCTTTCCCGGCCTGTTGCAGGTGACCCTGGCGAAGGAACACGGCGATGGCGTGGTCGCGCAAGTCCAGGGCGTGGAAAGCCGCAACGATGCCGAAGCGCTGCGCGGTGCCCGGTTGTTCGTGGGGCGCTCCAGCTTCCCCACCACCGGCGCGGACGAGTTCTACTGGGTCGATCTGATCGGCCTGGCTGTGGTCAACCGACAGGGCGAATCGCTTGGCAACGTGGTCGGGCTGCTCGACACCGGCCCGCACAGCGTGCTGCGCGTGGTTCCCGCCGATGCGGTCGCTGGCGCAGTCGCGCCCGAGGCCGAACGCCTCATCCCGTTCGTCGCGGCCTACGTCGATGATGTGAACCTGCCGCTCAAGCGCATCACCGTGGATTGGGGGCTGGACTACTGATCCGGCTTGCCGACATGCGCTTCGACGTCATCACGCTGTTTCCCGAGTTGTTTGCGCCACACCTGGTGCACGGCATCACGCGGCGCGCGTTCGAGTCGGGCGCGGTGGAAGTGAAGCTGTGGCCGCTGCGCGACTTTGCCGACAACACGTACCGCCGTGTCGATGACCGCCCCTATGGTGGCGGCCCGGGCATGGTGATGCTGGCCGAGCCGCTGGAGCGCGCGCTGCAGGCGGTTCGCGCGGCGCGCGCTGAGGCGGCGAACGCGCCGCTGGTGCACTTCACCCCGACCGGGCGTCGAATCGACCAGGCGTTGGTCGAACAGTTCGCCACCGCCACCGCCACCGCCACCGCCACCGCCACCGCCACCGCCACCGGCACCGGCACCGGCACCGGCACCGGCGCGGTGCTGCTGTGCGGCCGCTACGAGGGCATCGACCAGCGCTTCATCGACCAGCACGTGGACCTGGAACTCAGCCTGGGCGACTTTGTGCTGTCGGGCGGCGAATTGCCCGCCCTGGCGCTGCTCGATGCCGTGGCGCGCTTGCAGGACGGCGTGCTGGGCGATGCGCAATCGCACCAGCAGGACAGCTTTTCCGACGGCCTGCTCGACTGCCCGCACTACAGCCGCCCCGAGCAGTGGCTGGCCGGTGCGGGGACCGGCGAGGGCGGCGATGTCGCCGTGCCGGCGGTGCTGCTGTCGGGCCACCATGCCGAGATTGCGCGCTGGCGCCGCGAGAGATCCCTGGAGCTGACGGCGCGCCGCCGGCCCGACTTGCTGGCCGCGGCGCGTGCGGTGGGGCGGCTGACGCCGAGCGACGAGGCATTCCTGCGGTCGCTCGGGCTATAATCAAAAGCTTTTCGATCCTCTGCCAGGACGGAGCCGCGCCAAGGCGCAGATCCAAACCATTCCAAGACGCCTGCGCACGATCACTTTGGAGAACTCATGGACCTGATCCAGACCCTCGAGCGGGAAGAAATCACCCGTCTCAACAAGACCATCCCGCCCTTTGCGCCCGGCGACACCGTGATCGTCAGCGTCAATGTGGTCGAAGGCACGCGCAAGCGGCTGCAGGCGTTCGAAGGCGTCGTGATTGCCAAGCGCAATCGCAGCCTCAATTCCAGTTTCATCGTTCGCAAGATCTCCAGTGGCGAAGGCGTGGAACGCACCTTCCAGCTCTACAGCCCGTTGATCGCGTCGATCGAAGTCAAGCGCCGCGGCGACGTGCGCCGCGCCAAGCTGTACTACCTGCGCAACCGCTCGGGCAAGTCGGCGCGCATCAAAGAGAAACTGGCTTGACGAAGTCAAAGCATTCGGCGTAAGCCGGATGCCGCCACGAAAGTGGCGAGCCAGTTTCCGCCGCGACGAAGTCGCGGCAAACGTTGGCCTCACGATCCAAAGCCGTCGCGATTTCAGGGCGGCTTTTTTCATTGACACGGCGCCATGGCCCTGAGCTTCAACCCCCAGGAACTCCCCATCATCGGGGTGGACCACCATCTGCCCGCGGTGTCGCCCGAGCGGCTGGTGCCGAGCGCCCTGCGCCGGCGCTTCGAAGCCCCTCCCGTGTGGGCGCCCGAGACTTCGGTCGAGCGCCGCTTCAACGAGCGCGAGCCCACCCACGCCTCGGTGCTCGTGCCGCTGGTCTTGCGCGACACGATCTCGGTGCTGCTGACCCAGCGCACCGACCACCTGACCGATCACCCTGGCCAGATCAGCTTCCCCGGCGGCCGCGCCGAAGTCGATGACGCCGACGCCACCGCCACTGCGTTGCGCGAAGCGCGTGAAGAGATTGGCCTGGACGCCGCGCACGTCGACGTGATCGGCAGCCTGCCTCTGTACACCACCGGCACCGGCTTCATCGTGACGCCAGTGGTCGCGTTCGTGCGACCCACGTTCACGGTCCAGGCCGATCCGTTCGAGGTGGCCGAGATCTTCGAGGTGCCATTGGCCTTCCTGATGAGCCCGGCCAACCACCATCGCCATGCGGTCGATGTGGGCGGCGTGCGGCGCGAGTTCCTGTCGATGCCTTGGCCCGGGCTTGACGAGCAGGGGCGGCCGCGGCGCTACTTCATCTGGGGTGCGACGGCGGCGATGCTGCGCAACCTGTATCGGTTTCTCGCCGCTTAAGCCTCGCACAGGCCCGGTCACCCCCGCCGCTATCATCAACGGCAATGAGTTTTTTCGCCGTCCTGTTCGCGCTGCTGATCGAGCAACTCAAGCCGCTGCCGCGCAGCAACGTGGTGCACGAATCGCTGACCGCGTGGATGCGTTGGACCCGGTTGAACTTCGACGCCGGTCGCGACGCGCATGCGGCGGTGGTGTGGGGCGTCACCGCCCTGGTGCCGGCCCTGCTGGCCTGGGGCGTGTGGTTGCTTTTGGGTCACTTCAGCCTGCTGCTGGCGCTGGCCTGGAACGTGGCGGTGCTTTACATGACCCTGGGCTTTCGCCAGTTCAGTCACTACTTCACCGACATCCGCGACGCACTCGAGCGTGCCGACGCAGAAAGCGCGCGCAGCCTGCTGGCGGCTTGGCGCCATGTCGATGCGAGCGACCTGCCGCGGCCCGAACTCTTGCGCCAGGTCATCGAACATTCGCTGCTGGCCGCTCACCGGCATGTGTTCGGCGTGTTCTTCTGGTTCGTCGTGCTGTCCACGCTCGGCTTCGGGCCGGCCGGCGCGGTGCTCTACCGAAGGGCCGAGGTTGCGGGCCGCTACTGGGCCTTCAAGAGCCGCAGCGACGGCGTGCCGCCGAACGACCGGTTGATCGGCCCGTCGAGCCGGCTGTTTGCGCTGCTCGACCACGTGCCGGCCCGCCTCACTGCGTTCGGCTTTGCGGTGGTCGGCAACTTCGAGGAAGCAGTGAACTGCTGGCGGCGCGATGCGGTGTTGTGGGAGTCGGGCAACGACGGCGTGATCCTGGCGTCGGCGGCCGGCGCGATCGGCGTGCAACTGGGCGGCCGCGAGGCGCCGGAAGTGCGCGCCGAGTCGGCCCGAGCCTTCGAAGACAGCGTGTTGCCGGGCGAGATTTCGGCCGACGGCTCGACGACCGGCGCAACGCCCGAGATGGCTCACCTGCGCAGCGTGGTCGGGCTGGTGTGGCGCTCGGTCGTGTTGTGGATGCTGTTGCTGTCGCTGCTGTCGCTGGCCAACCTGGTGGGTTGATGCGCCTGAGCGGCGTACCGCCACGCCGTCCGGCTCAGGCGCGCGTCACCAGCTCGCCCAGAATTTCGCCGTAGATCCGGTAGCGCGACTCGCTGATCTCGCCACGCTCAAGCGCCGCACGCACGCCGCAGCCGGGTTCATGCTGGTGGCTGCAGTTGTAGAACTTGCAGGCGCCGGCGTGTTCGCGCAGGTCGGGCATCAAGCTGCTCAGGCGCTGTGAGTCGATCTGGCGCAGACCGAATTCCTGAAAGCCGGGTGAGTCGATCAGCGCCGTGCCGCGTTGTGCGTCGAGCCAGTACCACTGCGTGTGAGTGGTGGTGTGGCGGCCCGAGTTCAGGGCCTGCGAGACCTCGCCCACCTGCGCGCGCGCGTCGGGCGCAAGCAGGTTGATCAAGGTGCTCTTGCCGGTGCCACTGGGGCCCAGCACCAGGGTGGCGTGGCCTTCGAGCAGGGGCGCGAGCAGCGCGCCGGCCTCTTCCTTGCGGGCTTTCAGCGCCACTTCCAGCACCTCCACGCCCATCGCCGCGTAAGGTTTCAGGCGCTCGCGTGCCGCGACGATCGAAGGCAGGTCGGCTTTGTTCAGCAGGATGCGCGCCGGGATGCCCGCGTCTTCGGCAGCGATCAGCGCGCGCGCCAGTTGCGATTCACTGAACACCGGCTCGGCCGCCACCAGCACCAGCAACTGGCCCAGGTTGGCAGCGAACGACTTGGTCTTCCACTCGTCTTGCCGGAACAGCAGGTTGCGGCGCGGTTCCACGTGTTCGATCACGCCTTCGTCGCCGCTGGCCTGCCAGCGCACGCGGTCGCCGACCACGCAATCGCTCTTCTTGCCGCGCGGGTGGCAGATGATGCGCTGGCCTTCGGGGCTTTCAACGATGTAGTGGCGGCCGTGGCCTGCCACCACCAGGCCCAGGTCGAGGACGACGTTCTTGCTCAACCTCGGCCCGAATGTCAGGCAGGCTGCAGCCGCACCTGCTGCGCCAGCGCGGCCAGCCGCTCCGACGCCGGCGGGTGCGAGTAGTAGAAGCGCACGTACAGGGGGTCGGGGGTCAGGGTCGAGGCGTTGTCTTCGTGCAGCTTGAGCAGCGCGGCGGCCAGGTCGGTGCCGCTGGCCTGCTGGCAGGCATAAGCGTCGGCCTCGAATTCATGCCGCCGCGACAGCTGCGCGAACAGCGGCGACACGAAGAAGCCGAACACCGGCGTCACGAGCAGGAACAGCAGCAGCGCCAGCGCATCGTTCGGCGCAGCGAGCGAAGGCTGCACGCCGAGCGCGGTGTAGAACCAGCTCTGGCCCGACAACCAGCCCAGCAGTGCAAAGCCGGCCAGGCTGAGCGCGAACATCGCGACCATGCGTTGGGTCACGTGCTTGTGCTTGAAGTGGCCGAGTTCGTGGGCCAGCACCGCCTCGACCTCGCCGGGCGAGAGCTTGTTCAGCAGGGTGTCGAAGAACACCACCCGCTTGGCCGCGCCGAAGCCGGTGAAGTAGGCGTTGGCGTGGGCCGAACGCTTGCTGCCATCCATCACGAACAAGCCCTTGGCGGCAAAGCCGCAGCGCGTCATCAGCGCCTGCACGCGGGCCTTCAGCGACTCGTCGGCGAGCGGCACGAACTTGTTGAACAGCGGCGCGATGACGGTCGGGTAGAGCACCAGGATCAGCACGTTGAAGGCCATCCACGCGCCCCAGGCCCACAACCACCACAGGATTCCGGTGGCGCCCATGATCCACAGCATCAGCGCCGCCAGCGGCAGGCCGATCAGCGCGCCGACGAGCGCACCCTTCAGCAGGTCGGCCAGGTACAACCGCCACGTCATGCGGTTGAAGCCGAAGCGCTGCTCGACCCGAAAAGTGCTGTACAGCTCGAACGGCAGGTCGAGCAGTGAGCCGATGAGAGTGAACGCGGCCAGCAGCGCCAGCTGGTAGGCCATGCCGCCCCAGCTCGGCTGCACCGCGTCGCGCACGGCCGCGTTCAGCAGGTCGAGCCCACCCAGCAAGGTCCAGCCCAGCAGCACGGCGGCGCCGAACGCCATGGTCAGCAGGCCGAAGCGGCCCTTGGCGAGCGTGTAGTCGGCCGCCTTCTGATGGGCCGGCAGGGTGATGCTGGCGGCAAAAGTGGACGGCACTGCATCGCGGTGTTGGGCCACGTGACGCATCTGGCGCGTGGCGAGCCAGAACCTGATCAGCATCGACACGACCAGCGCGGCGGCAAACAACACAGTCAGGGCAAAGGCTTGCATGGGTGCGAAGTGTAGGGGCTGCGAGAATCCCCCCAAGGAGCCGACACGATGAGCACAATCACTTTGACCAGCAGCGATCAGAACCTGGTCTGGATCGACCTGGAGATGACCGGCCTGGTGCCGGAAACCGACCGCATCATCGAGATCGCGGTCGTGGTCACCGACCCGCACCTGGGGCAGCGGGTCGAGGGCCCGGTGCTGGCCATCCACCAGAGCGACGCCACCCTCGATGCGATGGACGCCTGGAACAAGGGCACGCATGGCCGCAGTGGCTTGATCGACCGCGTGAAGGCTTCGACCGTCGACGAGGCGGCTGCCGAAGCGCAGGTCATCGAGTTCCTGCGCCGCCACGTGCCCAAGAGCATGTCGCCGATGTGCGGCAACAGCATCTGCCAGGACCGGCGTTTTCTGGCCCGCACGATGCCGAAGCTGGAGGCCTTCTTCCACTACCGCAACCTCGACGTCAGCACTTTGAAGGAACTGGCCAAGCGCTGGAAGCCGGAGATCCTGGCCGGCTTCAAGAAGGCCCAGGCGCACACCGCGCTGGCCGACATCCACGAGTCGATCGACGAACTGGCGTACTACCGCGAGCACTTCCTGGTGAAGTGACGCGCGTCAAAGACATGCGCGGGGAAACCCGAAGCAGGCTATACTCATGGGCTCGCCGCAAAAGACCGTGGCGTTTCGTTCATCCCCTCTGACCTCATCGAGTCATCCCGCGGTTCCTGATCAAGGATCAAACTGCGCGGCCTGTTCGAACCCCGTTTCGGGAATGGTTGGCGGCGATGCCGTCGCTTTGACTGTTCCCGACACCCCGTGCCATCCAAGGCGCGAGCTCGGACCTTCTTCCCAGCGACTGAACAGTCACCCGTTTTGGGGTGCAGGTGGCTTGGCGTGTGCCCACTTCAGATCGGGCGCGCCGTCACCGCTTTCGAAAGTGAAAAATGAGTTTCGATTCCCTGGGCCTGCAAGAAGCCCTGACCAAGGCCGTCACCAGCGCCGGTTATGAAGTTGCCACCGAAGTCCAGGACAAGGCGATTCCGCCCGCACTGGCCGGCGCTGACCTGATGGTGTCTTCGAGCACCGGCAGCGGCAAGACCGCGTCGTTCATCCTGCCCGCGCTGCAGAAGGTCTTGCTGGCCCGCGGCGACAACACCAAGCGGCGTGAAAAGGGCGTGGTCTACGGCCCGCGCATCCTGGTGCTCACGCCGACCCGCGAACTCGCGATGCAGGTCGCCAAGGCCGCGACGATCTACGGCCGCTTCGTGCAGGGCCTGCGCGTGGCCACCGTCGTCGGTGGCGTGCCGTACCCGGCGCAGATCGCCGCGCTGCGCGGCCCGCTGGACATCCTGATCTCCACCCCCGGCCGCCTGCTCGACCACCTGCAGACTGGCAAGTGCGTGCTCGAGAACGTAGAGATGCTTGTGCTCGACGAAGCCGACCGCATGCTCGACATGGGCTTCATCGACGACATCAACACCATCGCCGACCACGTGCCCGCCGCGCGCCAGACGGTGATGTACAGCGCCACCTTCGCCGGCCACGTGGGCCGCCTGGCCGCCAACCTGTTGCGCGACCCGCAGCGCATTGATATCTCGTCGCACACCGACACGCACGAGAACATCGAGCAGCGCCTGCACTGGGCCGACAACCACCACCACAAGAACGCCCTGCTGGACCACATCCTGACCCAGCGCGACATGGAGCAGGCGCTCGTCTTCACCAGCACGCAACGCGACGCCGACCAGTTGGCCGACCGCCTGGCCGAGCTGGGCCACCACGTGGCCTCGCTGCACGGCGGGCACCCGCAAGGGCGCCGCAACCGCGTGCTGCAAGGCTTGCGCAACAAGCAGTTGAAGATTCTGGTGGCGACCGACGTGGCCGCGCGCGGTATCGACGTGCCGAGCATCAGCCACGTCATCAACTACGGCTTGCCGATGAAGGCCGAGGACTACGTGCACCGCATCGGCCGCACCGGCCGCGCTGGCCGCAACGGACTGGCCATCACCTTGGGCGAGCGCATGGACAGCGGCATGATCCGCCGCATTCAGCAGTTCACCACGCAGAACATTCCGGTCGCCACGATCGCCGGCCTGGAGCCCAAGAGCCCTGAGCCGAAGATGTACGCGCCGCGCCCAGCGGGTGCGCCGTCGCGCTTCGGCGGCAAGCCTGCGTTCGGCAAGAAGCCTTACGCGCCCCGGGGTGGTGAAGGTTTCGCGCCGCGTGGTGGCGACAGCCGCCCGCCGCGCGACCACTCGCCGTTCGACCGCAGTGCCGGCCACTTCGAGCCGCGTGCCCCGCACGGTGGCAACGATGCACCGCGCAGCAACCCGTTCGACCGCGCCAGCAAGCCCGCAGGGTTTGCGCCGCGCAAGCCGGGTGGCCCGGCCGGCAAGCCGGGCTTCAAGCCGGCGCGCCCGCGGCCGGGTGGCTTCACGCGCTGAATCGCGCGCTGAAATCGCGGGCTGAAATCACGCGCTGAAGTCACGCGCTGAAGTCACGCGCTGACGATCTCGCCATGAAAAGGGCCCGCTTGCGCGGGCCTTTTCCTTTTTCGGGGCGCGACTCACATGCCGCCGACCAGGTAGCCCGCGGCGACTCGGCTGTCGGCCATGCCGCGCGATGCGGCGATCTCCATGCGAACCTCGTCGCGGCTCTTGGTCGAGGCCGGTGCCTTCACTTCGGGGCCCGCGAAGTTGATGCTCATCGAGCCGGTGGCGGAGTGCTTGCGTGCGTCGGCCTGCACTTCGGCGCGCGTCAACGTGGGCGACGCGGTGATCGGGAAATTCGTGACCTCGCTGGCCTGGGCGAAAGCCGAGGCAGACAGGGCGAGGGCGGCGAGCGTGATGCGGATCGTGTTCATGTCGGTACTCCTGGACGAGGGTTGAAGGAAGGCCGGTTGCGAAACCAAGAAGATGCAACCGGCACCCTCTGCAATACGCAGGTCTTTCGCCACCGGATGCAGGCCTGGCGCAAAGATGCAGCGCAGAATGCCCCGCATGACTTCCAGCCGCACCGAAACCGACAGCTTCGGTCCCATCGACGTTCCTGTCGATGCGCTGTGGGGCGCGCAGACGGCGCGCAGCCTGCACTTCTTCGCGATCGGCGAGCAGCGCATGCCCTTGCCTGTCGTGCATGCGTTGGCGCTCGTCAAATGGGCCGCGGCCTGCGTCAATCGCGAGCTCGGTCTGCTCGATGCGATCAAGGCCGATGTGATTGCCGCGGCAGCGTGGCAGGTTGCGCAAGGCGAGTTCGACGATCAGTTCCCGCTCTCGGTCTGGCAGACCGGCTCGGGCACGCAGAGCAACATGAATGTCAACGAGGTGGTGGCGAGCCTGGCCTCGCGCGCGCTCGGTGGCGGGCTCGGCGCGCAGCGGCGCGTGCACCCGAACGATCACGTGAACCTCGGCCAGTCGTCGAACGACGTGTTCCCGACCGCGATGCACCTTGCCGCAGCCTTGCAGGCGCAGCAACGCCTGCTGCCGGCGCTCGATGGCCTGCGCGCCGCCTTGAATGCCAAGGCACACGCCTGGGCCGACGTCGTGAAGATCGGCCGCACCCACCTGCAAGACGCCACGCCGGTCACGCTCGGCCAGGAGTTCGGCGGCTTCGAGGCGCAGCTCGCGATGTGCGCCGTCGCCATCCGGCAAGCGCTGGTGCCGGTGCATTCGCTCGCAATCGGTGGCACCGCCGTCGGCACCGGGCTGAACACGCATCCCGAGTTCGGCTCGCGGGTCGCGGCGCTGCTGGCTCAGCGATTGAGCTTGCCGCTGGTGCAGGCGCCCAACCTGTTTGCCGCGATGGCGGGGCACGAAGCGCTGGTGGCGCTGCACGCGGGCTTGAAGATGCTGGCGATCGCGCTCACCAAGATCAGCGGCGACATCCGCCTGATGGGCAGCGGCCCGCGCGCCGGTCTGGGCGAACTGCAACTGCCCGAGAACGAACCCGGCAGTTCCATCATGCCCGGCAAGGTCAACCCGACGCAGGTCGAGGCGCTGAGCATGGTGTGCGCGCAGGTGCTGGGGCACGACGCGGCGATCGGCTTCGCGGCGTCGCAGGGCCACTTCGAGCTCAACGTCTACAAGCCGCTGATCGCGCTGAACATCCTCGACAGCCTGCGCCTGCTGGCCGATGCGATGAACGGTTTTGCGCAGCATTGCGTGGCCGGCCTGCAGGTCAACGAGGCGCGTGTCGACGAACTGCTGCAGCGCTCGCTGATGCTCGTCACCGCGCTGGTGCCGCACATCGGCTACGACCGCGCGGCGCAGATCGCCAAGCACGCACAACGGCAAGGCAGCACGCTGCGCGAAGCGGCGCTCGCGCTCGGAGCGGTGAGCGCCGAGCAGTTCGACGCCTGGGTGGACCCGAGTCGCATGCTCGGCCCGCATCGCATGCTCGACCCGCACGAGGGAAAGACATGAACAAGAAGCACTTGCTGGCCTACGCGGCGACCGCTGCGGTGATGCTGGCGCTCGACGCGCTCTGGCTCGGCCTGGTTGCCACGCCGCTTTACCAGCAGGGCATCGGCCACCTGATGGCAGAGTCGCCGCGGCTCGGCGTGGCCGCGCTGTTCTACCTGGTCTACGCCGTCGGCCTGGTGGTGTTTGCCGTGGTTCCTGCGACGGACCGGCGCAACGCCATGGTGAAGGGCGCGCTGTTCGGCTTTTTCGCTTACGCGACCTACGACCTGACGAACCTGGCCACCTTGAAGCAGTGGCCGGTCTGGATCGCCGGGCTCGACATGGCCTGGGGCGCGCTGGTCAGCGCAGCGTCGGCACTGGCCGGCAAAGCGGCAATGGATCGCGTCGGCCGTTCCTGACGGGGGTTGGACGCAGCTGTGCTGGTGCAGCGGTGCGCCGTTGCGGGGCGCCGGGGCGCAAGTTGGCGATTAACCATCCTTAAGACATCCATATGGATGGTGCTAGGATGGCGCCATGAAATCCAAAGCGCTCACCGATTCCGAGAAGATCACCATCAACCTCGGTTACGTTGACCTTGGGCAGATCGACCTGCTTGTCGCCGAGGGCTTCTACGGCAACCGCACCGACTTCATCCGCACCGCCATCCGCAACCACCTCGGCACCCATGCCGACGCGGTGAAGCAGGTGGTCGCGCGCAAGACGCTGGTGCTGGGCCTGCAGCACTTCAGCGCAGAGCAGTTGCGCGCAGTGCAGGCAGCGCACCAGACCTTGCAGATCCGCGTACTGGGCCTGGCCACCATCGCCGACGACGTGACCCCCGAACTGGCGCTGGCCACGATCGATTCGATCGACGTGCTGGGCGCGCTGCACGCCAGCCCGGCGGTGAAGGCCGCGCTGGCCGGTCGCCAACGTTGATCACCTGATTCCGACCTGGAGAACGCCGAATGAACGAATGCCTGCAAGACCTGATGCAAGAAGCCACCCGCCTCACGCGGGCTGGCCGCCTGAACGAAGCCACCGCGGTGCTGCAGCGTGCCATGAAGGGCGCCGACGCAGCAGGTGGCGTGGCGCCGGCCGCGCCGGTGCTGCGGGCTCTTCCGCGCATCGAGGCGGTTGCGGTGACTGAAACGGTTGCGGTGGTTTCGGCGGCTGAGCCTGTTGCAGCGGTTGCGGCCGCTTCATCGGCGCCGGCCGCGCGCTCCGCGTCGCCCGGTCAGTCCAGTCAAGCTGTTCAGTCGGTCGAAGCCGGCCACTTCACGCGGGCCACCCACACCCATGCCGGGCTGACGCGCGACTACAAGATCTACGTGCCGCCAGGCCCGCACGCCGGCCCACTGGCGCTGGTGGTGATGCTGCATGGCTGCAAGCAGAACCCCGACGACTTTGCCGTCGGCACCGGCATGAACCGGCGCGCCGCCGAGCAGGGCTTCATCGTGCTGTACCCGGCGCAGGCGCAGGGCGCCAACCCGGCCGCGTGCTGGAACTGGTTCAAGCCCAACCACCAGCAGCGTGGCCGTGGCGAGCCCGCTTTGATCGCTGACCTGACCCAGGCCGTGATGAAAGCGCATGGCGTGGACCCGCGCCGTGTGTACGTGGCCGGCCTGTCCGCCGGCGGAGCGATGGCGGCCGTTCTGGGCCAGGCCTACCCGGACGTGTTCGCTGCTGTGGGCGTTCACTCCGGTCTGCCTTCAAGCTCGGCACACGATGTGATGTCGGCCCTTGCCGTGATGAAGAGCGGCACTGCCACCGCGCAGCCGCGCCGCGAAGCCGGCCTGAGCCCGGCGGCCGCGCCCAGGCCGGTGCCCACGATCGTGTTCCACGGCGATCACGACACCACCGTGCACCCGCACAACGGCGAACGTCTCGTGGCCGGGCTGTTGCAAGCCGAGGCCAGCGCGGCGCCGAGGGTCGAACCTGGCGTCTCCGCGCACGGGCGCCGCTTCACCCGCACGGTCCACCCGGACGCACAGGGCCGGGCGCGAGTCGAACACTGGCAGGTCCACGGCGCCGGCCACGCCTGGTCTGGCGGTGACGCCAGTGGTTCGTACACCGACCCGAAAGGCCCCGATGCCACCCGCGAGATGCTGCGATTCTTCTTCCAGCACCTCAACTTAGGGGGGTAGGGCGGAGCGCCGATCCGGCCCGCCAGAGCCTCTTCCACGAGGTAAACCGGCCCTGGAATCGGGTCGGGCCGCGAAGGAAGTCTCGGTCGACCCACCCGACCGGGCTTCAAGCTTGCTAGGGGCCTGGGTGAACCCTTGGGCGCGGTGGAGCAAATGACATGTCGATCGAACAGTTCATCACAGTCCTGAAAGCGCGCTGGAAGCTGGCGCTGGCGGTGCAACTGCTGATCGTGCTGGGAGTCGTGGGCGTGAGCCTGCTGCTGCCGCGCCAGTACACCGCCACTGCGTCGGTGCTGGTGGACGTGAAAACGCCCGACCCCCTTGCCGGCACCGGCGCCGGCACCAGCTTTGCCGGGCCGATGCTCAGCGCCCACATGGCCAATGAAGCGAACGTGATCCAGAGCGAGCGCGTGATGCTGCGCGCGCTGGTCGACCTGCGCCTGATGGACGACGCCAGGCACCGCGCCAAGTGGCTCGAAGACACCGATGGCGTCGGCGATTTTCCGGTCTGGTTGGCCGCGCGCCTGTCGAAAGACCTCGACATCAAGCCCTCGCGCGAGGGCAGCATCATGACCGTGCAGTACACCGCGCCCGACCGCGTGTTCGCCGCGGACATGGCCAACGCGGTCGTCAGGGCCTACATCGAGACCACGCTCTCGTTGCGCGTCGATCCGGCGCGCAAGTTCAACCAGTTCTTCGACGAGCGCGCCAAGGGCGCGCGCGAAGCGCTCGAAGCCGCGCAGCACCGCCTGTCGGTGTTCCAGCAGGCCAAGGGCATCATCGCCAGCGACGAGCGGCTCGACGTGGAAAACGCGCGCCTGGCCGAACTCTCGTCGCAGCTCGTCACCCTGCAGGCGCTCGCGTCCGAGACCGCCAGCCGCGAGCGCGAGGCCGGGCGCAGTGTGGACAGCCTGCCCGAGGTCATCTCCAGCCCGCTGTTGGGCGAGCTGAACGCCTCGCTGGCGCAACAGGAGTCGCGCCTGCTCGAACTCGAATCGCGCCTGCGCGAGCAACACCCGCAGGTGATCGAGCTCAAGTCCAACATCGCACAAACGCGTGCGCGCATCCGGTTCGAAAGCCAGCGCGTCGTGCGCGGCCTGGGCGTGGCCAACGAAGTCAACCGTTCGCGCGTCGGCCAGGTGGCGGCCTCGCTCGACTCGCAGCGCGCCAAGCTGCTGCAGTTGAAGGGCCAGCGCGACGAGGCCGCGGTGCTGCAGCGCGACGTCGAAAGCGCCCAGCGCGCTTACGACTCGGCGCTCGCGCGCCTGTCGCAGAGCGATCTGGAAAGCCAGCTGAAGCAGACCAATGTGTCGAGCCTGAAGACGGCCAGCCCGCCGCCGCGGCCGTCGTCGCCCAAGACCGCGCTGAACGCCGCGGTGGCGCTGGTGCTGGGCGCGCTGCTGGCGCTTGGGGCGGTGTTCGTGCGCGAGCTGGGCGACCGCCGCCTGCGTACCGCACAAGACGTGATCGAACGCCTGGGCGTGCCGATGCTGGGCGTGTTGCCGGCCAGCGAAAGTGCGTCGCGGCAGGGCAGCCTGCGCGGCCGCGTGCTCGCGGGTTCGGGGCCACAAACGCTGCGATTGGGGACATCATGATGCGCGACCTGGAAGTCTCGCTGGCGAACGCACTTTCGCCGCTGGACGACGCGAACGAAAACATCGTGGTCGACCAGAGCATCGGCGACGTTCTGGTGCGGGCCCGCAAGCTGACGCTCAAGCAGGTGACCGACGTGAGCACCTACCAGCGCCAGAACAACCTGCGCTTCGGCGACGCCGCGGTGGCGCTCGGGCTCATCGACAACGACGACGTGCTGTGGGCCCTGTCGCAGCAGTTCCACTACCCGTATGCGCTCGACACGAACCAGCGCAACCGCGCCGAACTGATCGTTGCGTCCGACCCCTTCAGCGCTCAGGCCGAGGCCATTCGCGACCTGCGCAGCCAGTTGCTGATGGGCGTGCTGGGTGCCGACGCGCCGCGCCGCGCGCTGGCCATCGTCAGCCCCGACAAGGGAGACGGCAAGACCTTCTTCGCCGCCAACATGGCGGTCGCGCTGAGCCAGCTCGGCAGCCGCACCTTGCTCGTCGATGCCGACATGCGCACCCCGCGCCAGCACCAGGTGTTCGGAGTCGACAGCAGCTCCGGCCTGAGCGGCCTGCTGTCGGGCCGCACCGACACCGCGGTCACGCGCACCGCCGACCTGCCCAGCCTGTACGTGTTGCCGGTCGGCACCGTGCCACCGAACCCGCTCGAACTCGTGCAGGGCGCGAACTTCCGCCTGCTGATGCAGGAGTTCCTGAAGAAGTTCGACCATGTGCTGGTCGACACGCCGGCCGCCGTGCACGGCGCCGACGTGCGCGTGATCGCCGCCACCTGCGGCGCGGCACTGGCCATCGGGCGCCAGGGCAAGACCTCGATGAAGTCGATGTCGGCGCTGGTCGAGGCCCTGTCCAAGGGGCCAGCCGAGCTCGCCGGCATCGTGATGAACCAGAACTGAGCTGCCCCCCGCGCGGGCGCGGCGTGCAATCGTGGTGCCCGATCACCCCAGCGGGGTGCGGTGCAGGGGCAATGTCGGGGTCGAATCCCGTGGATAAGCGGAATTGGCGACATTTCGGGGCCTAACTTGTGTGATTGGTCACAAAATCACGACCCCTCAAATTAGGGGGAAACCCTGGCACATGGTGTGCGTAGAGAAACACGGTGTGAAGCGTGTTTTTCAAGGAGGTCACCATGAGCGTATCCGTGTACCTGGCCCAGGCACTGGAGGTCCGTCGATCGGCCTTTGGCCGCCGCCCGTGGCTCGAAAGCCTGTCGATCTTTCTGAACCGTGTTGCGGCCTTGCTGATCCTGGTGGCGTTGAGCCCGGTGATGCTGCTGGTGGCCTGGCTGGTGCGGCGCCAGGACCACGGGCCGGTGCTGTTCGGCCATTACCGCGTCGGGCGCGACGGCCGCTTGTTCCGTTGCCTGAAGTTCCGCACGATGCGCATGAACGCCGCAGAGATGCTGGCCGAGCTGCTGCAGAACGACCCCGCGGCGCGTGCCGAATGGGAGCGCGACCGCAAGCTCGGCAACGACCCGCGCGTGACCCCGATCGGCGACTTCCTGCGCCGCACCAGCCTGGATGAACTGCCACAACTGGTGAACGTGCTGCGCGGCGAGATGGTGCTGGTCGGCCCGCGCCCGATCACCGTGGACGAACTCACCAAATACGGCCGCACCCGCTGGCACTACCTGTCGGTGCCGCCCGGCATCACCGGCTTGTGGCAGGTCAGCGGGCGCAGCGACACCACCTACGACGAGCGCGTGGCGCTCGACCGCACCTACGTGGAGACGCGCACGCCCTGGGGCGACCTGGTCGTGCTGTTCAAGACGGTCAAGGTCGTGCTGCGGCGCGACGGCGCGCGTTGAGCGCCGCGTCTGCGGTGCCCTGGAGCATGAAGCGGCCGTTCGGCACGCTCTTGGGATGGCTGGCGCAGCGTCTGCGTGGGCGCCCTGCCGACGCCGCCGCCAGGGCCGACCTGGAGGCCGACTTTCGCGCGGCGCTGGCGGCACCGGGCGGCGAGGCGGGCGTGATCCAGGTCGGCCGCGTCTTCTTCGAGACGCTGCCGAACACCGCGCGCCGGCCGCTGATCGTCACCAGCAGCGGCGTCGACCAGCCGCGCAGTGCGCTCACCTTTGCGCAACTGGCGGTGCTGCTGGGCGACGAAAGCCTGGGCCTGTCGTTCAACTGGATCGGCGCCACCGCCGCCGAATCGCGTGCGGCGTTGAAAGCCGCCCACGTGGGCGTGTTCGAGGTGAAGAGCGACCATGAACGGGCGCAGCGCCTGGCGTGCGGCTGGGTCTACCTGGCTGCCGGCGACGCCGTGGGCTTTCTGGTCGAGGCGATGGCGCTCGGGCTGCCCTGCATCGCGCTGGACTCGGCGGCCACGCGCAACGTCGTCCGGCACGGCGAGACCGGCTTTCTGTGCCGCAACAGCACCGAGGTCCGCCAGGCCATCGCCGAGCTGGTCGATTCTGCGGAACTGCGCGAGCGGCTCGGCACGGCCGCGCGGCTCGACGTGCGGCAGCGCTTCGGCGCGGGCCCGGTCCGCGAGTCGGTGCTGTCGGCCTGCGCGCTGCCCGCGGCGTGACGTTGGCAGAGGCACGGGCCGGCGCGGTGCCTGTCTGTCAGGCAGAGGCACAGCGCGACCTGCCACCGCCTTCGAGGGCCTCCCGGAGCGTGCCGCCCACGCTGCCCACGCCTACGCCCACGCCAGCCCGGCGCGTCGGGCCGGTCCCCTTGTCGGCGGCCCAGCAGCGCATGGTCTTCTGGCAGCACATGGCCGGGGAGACCTCGCTGTACAACGTTTCGGTCGGGCTCGAGCTGCGCGGGCCGCTGGACGTCCGGACCTTGCAGGAGTGCCTTGGCGACTTGCTGGATCGGCATGACATCCTGCGCAGCCGCTGGCTTGAGCAAGAGGGCCAGGTGTGGCAGCAGGTCGAGCCCGCCGAGGGCTGGCGCCTGCAGCAGGTCCACTTCGGCGGCGCCGACGGGCCCGAGCGTGCCGCGCAATCCGAACGGTGGGCGCACAGCGAGGACCGGCGGCCCTTCGATCTGACCCGCGAGCCGGCCATGCGCGCGGTGCTGCTGACGTGGGCGGCGGACGAGCACCTGCTCATCTGGACGCTGCACCACAGCGTCTGCGATGGCTGGAGCATCGAGGTGCTGCTCGACGAGTTGTGCCGGCTCTACCTCGATCGCTCACGTGGTCAAGCGCCGAGCCTTCCGCAACCCTTGCTGCAATACCTCGACCACGCGGCGGCGGAGCCGGCCCGGCTGGCCGGCCTGCGCCAGCGCGAGCTGGCTTACTGGACGCAGCAGCTCGCCGGTGTGCCGGCCGCGCTGGCGCTGCCGACCGACCACCGCCGCCCCAGAGAAGCACGCTATCGGGGCGCCGAGGTGGCTGTGGCCTTCCCTGCTGAAGCCTGGCAGGCGCTGCGCGCCCTGGGCGCGCGCACCGGCACCACCGTGTTCGTGGGGGTGCTGGCGCTGTGGCAGACGCTGCTGCACCGCTACACCGGCCAAGACACGGTGGTGACCGGCACTGTCGTCGCGGGGCGCGACCGCGAGGAGCTCGAAGGTGTGGTGGGTTTCTTTGCCAACACCGTCGCGATGCGCGCCGACTTCCCTGCCGGCCTCACCGTGGCCGGGCTGCTCGCGCAGGCGAAGGGCGCGGCGCTGGATGCCTACGAACACCAGCACCTGCCTTTCGAGGAAGTGATCGAGGCGCTCAAGCTGCCGCGCGAAGGCGGCCGCGCGCCGCTGGTGCAGACCATGCTCGTGTTGCAGCACGCCGAAGCGGCGCATCGGTCGCTGGGGCATGTGCAGGCCGAAGAAGTTTCGCTGCCCGGTTCGGTCGCCAGGTTCGACCTGACCTTGGAGTTGACCGAACGCGCTGACGGGTTGGCGGGCCGGCTCAACTACGACACCGACCTCTACGAGCGCACCAGCATCGAACGCATGGTGGGGCACCTGCGGACCCTGCTGGCCGCCATGTGCGCCGACGAGCACCAGCCGGTGGCGCGCCTGCCGCTGCTCACCGACGCCGAACGCGCGGTCCTGCTCGGGCGCGCCGATGTGCGGCAGGTGCTGCCGCGCCACGCGTCGCTTCATGAGGGTTTCGAGGCGCACGCGAGGCGCACACCGATGGCGACGGCGCTGACGGCATTTGCGGCCGGCGGGCAGCGCATTCAGATGACCTACGCCGAACTGGACCGGCGCGCCGACGACGTCGCACGCGCTCTGCGCGCCCACGGCGTCTCGCGCAACCACACCGTGGCGCTGCGCACGGACCGCAGCGCCGAACTGGTCATCGGCCTGCTCGGCATCCTGAAGGCGGGCGCGGCCTACCTGCCGCTCGACCCGGTGCTGCCGCGCGATCGCATCGCCTTCATGGTCAAGGATGCGGGGGTTCGCCTGGTCGTGACCCAGCCCAGCCTGCTGGGCGACCTTCAGGGTCTGGGCCTGGGTCCGGGCCTGGCCGCGGTCTGCGTAGACGCGGCCCGGCCCGTGGACGCCGTCGCGCCGATCGACGATGAACTCGCGAGCACCGGCTCGGCGGCGGGTGATCTGGCCTATGTGATCTACACCTCGGGCTCCACCGGCCAGCCCAAGGGCGTGGGCGTGACCCACCACAACGTACTGCGGCTGTTCGCGGCCTGTGACGACGCCTACGGCGCCAGCGCGCGCGACGTGTGGACGCTGTTCCATTCGTGCGCGTTCGACTTTTCGGTCTGGGAGTTCTGGGGTGCGCTGCTGCATGGCGGGCGGCTGGTCGTGGTGCCGCAGGACGTCGGCCGCGACCCGTCGGCCCTGCGCGAACTCGTGCTGCGCGAGCAGGTCACCGTGCTGAGCCAGACGCCGACGGCATTCAGGCAGCTGATCGATGCCGACGCGGCCAGCCCGCCGGGGGCCTTTGCTTTGCGCCGGGTGATCCTTGGCGGCGAGGCGCTCGACGTGCGTCACCTCGAGCCCTGGTTCGACCGGCATGGCGACCAGCTGCCGCGCATCGTCAACCAATACGGGCCCACCGAGACCACGCTGTTCGTGACCCACCGCGAGGTGTCCCGCGCCGATCTGGCCCGCGCCAACCTGGCCCAAGACGGCGGCAGCCTCATCGGCCGCCCGCTGGCCGACCTGCAGATCCGCCTGCTCGACGGCCACGGGCAAGCGGTACCGGTGGGTGTTTCGGGTGAAATCCACATCGCCGGCCCGGCACTCACGCCCGGCTACCTGAACCGGCCCGAACTCACGGCCGAGCGCTTCGTGGCCGACCCGTTCGATGAGCAGCCCGGCGCGCGCCTGTACCGCAGCGGCGACCTGGCGCGCCGGCTCGCCGACGGCGAGCTGGAGTACCTCGGGCGCATCGACGGCCAGGTCAAGCTGCGCGGCTTTCGCATCGAGCCGGGGGAGATCGAGGCGCTCATCGGCCAGCACCCGCAGGTTCGGCAGGCCGTGGTGATCGTTCGCGAAGACGTGTCGGGTGACTCACGGCTGGTGGCGTACGTGGTGGCGGACGACCTCGCCGCGGCAGAGCAGGGCGCCTGGCGCGACAGCCTGCGCGAACGCTTGCGCTCGGCCTTGCCCGACTACATGGTGCCGGCGCACGTCGTGCTGCTGGACCACTTGCCGATGAACATCAGCGGCAAGCTGGACCACGCCGCGCTGCCGGTTCCGCAGCCAGCGTCTGGGCTGGCCGCAGAACGGTCGATGCAGGCGCCGCGCAACCCGGCCGAGCAGGCGGTCCATGACATCTGGCGCGAGCTGCTTCGAACCGAGACCTTCGGCGTGCACGACAACTTCTTCGACCTGGGCGGGCACTCGCTGATGGCCGTGCGGCTCGGCGCGCGGCTGGAGGCCGCGTTCTCTCGCCGCTTGCCGCTGAGCGCGGTTCTGCGAGCGCCCACGGTGGCGCAACTGGCGCAGCTCGTCAGCGCTGCGGACGTGCCGGCGGATTCGCTGGTGACGATCCGCCCCGGGGGGTCGAGCCCGCCGATGTTCTTCGTTCACGACGGGTTCGGCGAAACGCTGATCTACCGCAGCCTGGCGAATCACCTGAGCCCGGACATTCCGGTGCACGCGCTGCAACCCCTGGCGGCCGACGGGCTGGCGCTGGTCCATACCCGGGTCGCCGACATGGCCGCCCACTACGTCGCCCGGGTTCGTTCGGTGCAGCCGCACGGCCCCTATCGGCTCGGCGGCTTGTGTGCCGGCGGCGTGCTCGCCTTCGAGATGGCGGTGCAACTGCAGCGCGCGGGCGAACAGGTCAGCCTGCTGGCGCTGATCGAGGCCGCCGAGGTCTCGGCCCGCACCCGCTCGGGCCGTTATGCGGTCAAGCAGTTGCGCCGCTTCGCCGCCGACTTGGCAGCAGGGCTGGCGCCGACCGTCACGCTGGCGCCTGTTCTCGAGTTCCTGCGCCGGATCGCCCGGCTGCTGGCTTTTCAGTTCGGCTCGCGCGTCACTGGCGTGTGGCGCAGCCTGCAAGTGCGCCGCCTGCGGCATGCGCAGGACCACAGGTTGGCGCTATCGGCAACGCTGCGCCGGCTGTCGGCAGCGCAGATCTACGCCTTTGCCCAGGACGAACATCGTTACGTCGAGCGCTATCGAGGTGACGTGCTTCTGTTGCGTGCGACGCAGGGCAACGGCGACCCGGGTGATGAGCCGATGAGCGACCTGTTCCACGACCCGCTGTTCGGCTGGCCACGCAGCGTGCAGGGGGTCATCGACGCTGTCGACCTTCCGGGCGGGCACTACAGCGCGCTTCAGGAGCCGCACTTGGCGGTCCTCGCCGCGGTGCTGCAGGCGCGCCTGCAGATGCCTCAACCATCCGAGACGCGCGCGCTCCCGACAGCGGCAGAAGGCGCGCGCGCGACGCAGGTATCGCGGTAGAGCGTATCGAGTTCGTCGACAACCCGTTCGATGCGGAAGTGGCGCTCGTAGCGCTCCCGGCCGGCGCGGCCCATCCGTGCCAGGGCGTCGCTGTCCAGGCTGGCGACGGCTTCGGCCAGCGCTGCGGCGTCTCCAGGCGTGACCAGCAGGCCGGTGACCTGGTCGGCGACCACGTCGCGCAGGCCACCGACGGCCGTGGCCACCACCGCCTTGCCGGCGCGCATGGCCTCGACGGCCACCAGCGAAAACGCCTCCCAGCGCGATGAAATGACGACCACCTCCGCGGCGGCGTAGTAGGCCGCAATCTGGTCCCGCCGCAGCCAGCCGGCAATCCGCACGTTGGCCGGCAGGTTTGCCTGGCCACTGCCGGCGACCACCGACGTTCCGACGATCACGGCAAATGCCTTGCCCTGCAGTCTGGTGAGGGCATCGAACAGGATTTCGACGCCCTTTTGCCGGTCGAGGCGGCCGACGAACAGCACGCGCCGCACGCCGCTGGGCCAGGCGGCGCGGGCTTGCTCGGCCTCGACAGCGTCGGCCGCTAGGTCGGCGTTGGCGGCCGGCTCCGTGTCGCGAATGCCGTTGTTGACCAAGGCCAGACGCGAGCGGGGGATGCCGATCTGCTCGGCCGCGCGCAACTCGTGCGGCGAGACGCACACGACCGCGTCGCACCAGCCGGACCAGATCCGTTCGATCCACCGGATCACCCGATTCGCGCTGGCGTGGCCTTCGCGGTCGAACGCCCAGCCATGCGCGCAGTAGATCACCCGGGTGCGCGGCGAACGCAGGGCCAGCCAGGGCCGCAGCGCGAACCCGGCAAAGGTGGAGTGCAAGTGAACCACGTCGGGTTGCCACGCTTGCACCTGCGCCCACGCGAGGCGGGCCATGCGCAGCGTGTTGGTGGCGCGGCTGCCGGCCGCAGGGAAGCGGCGCTGCGCCGTGTGCGGAGTGCGCTGCAGCTGCGCGGCGTGGGCGTCGGGAATCACCACCCGAACCGTGCTTTCACCGTGCCTGGCGATCTGCAGCGAGGCCACGTCGTCGATGTAGCTGCCGACGCCGCCCTTGGCGGTCTCGGCGACATGCAGGATCTTGAGGTGTGTGCTCATCGAGTGGGTCAATCCATCTGAAGCGTTTCGATAGAGGCGGGCGCCGGCAGCGTGAACATCACGGGGCGCGCGCTGTGCAGCGCGGCACTCAGCTCGAGCTGCGCACCCATGAGCTTCGTTGCGCCGGTCTCGACGCCACAGCGTGTGAATGCGGCGGGTGCGGCGGGTGCAGCGGGTGCGGCAGGCAAAGGCGCTGCCGTGCCGGCGCCGGCCTGCAGGCGAAGCTGCATACGCACCCGCAGCGGGCGATCACGTTCATGTCCCCACGCAAACACCAGCGACCGGCCGGCGTCCTGGAACACCGCGGCCGTGACCGAGCCTTGCCGAACCACCTGGACCGGCCGGCCCGCGATCGTCGCGCCGAACTCGCGCACCATGCAGCCGGAAGGGCGTTCGCTGCCGTCGCGGCGCAGCAGGCCGAAACGATGCTCGCGGTTCGTCGCGTCGGTGCCGCTGTCGATCGCCTCGTAGAACCACACGCCCCGCAGCCAGGGGCGCTGGGCGGCTTCGAGCAGCAGCCTCAAGGTGTACAGGCCGGCGTCCTCCTCGCTGACCTGGCAGGCGCCGGTGTGCGTGGGCCAACCGGTCTCGGTCATGTAGATCGGCACGGCGCGCCGGGCCTGGCGGGTGAGCAGGCTCTGGAGCTTGTCCAGGCGACGCATCACTTCGTCGGCACCCACGTTGGCGCGGTCGCACGCGTTGTAGGCATGCACCGAAACACCGTCGGCGCCGTCGAGCACGCCCAGGGCCAGGGCCTCGCGCATCCAGCGCCAATCGGGAAAGTCTTCGCTGGTTCCGCCCACCAGCACGAGCACTTCCGGGGCGACGGCCTTGACTGCTTTGCTCGCTGCCGCCGCCAGGCGCACGTAGTCGCGCGCTTCGCCCTGGGCGCCGCCCTCTGGTTTGGCCCCGGCCTTGAGGTTCCATTCGTTCCAGACCTCGACCAGGCCGACCCGCGAGCGCGTTTGACCGACCACCCAGCGCACATAGTCGGCATACGCGGCGACGGCTTGATCGGAGCGTGGCTGCCCGCCGGCGTCGTGCTTGGGATTGCCGTAACCGAGCAACATCAGCGGCGCCGTGTGGGGCAGCTCGCGCGACCAGACGCGCCAGACCACGTCGGCGCCGTCTTGCAGGCGCAGGCCGGGCCGCTCGTCTTCGAGCTGGATCCAGTACATCTCGTCGCGGGTGGAGTCAATGCGCGCCGCCTTCACCCATTCGATCACCCGCCCGGCATCGACCGTGCGGTCATACGCAAAGTGGGTCTGCACACCGAGAATCATCTTCTCGGCCGCAAGGGCCGCCGTCCACGGCGCGCCGCAGCACGCTAGGACCAACAGCCCTCGAAGCACGAACCGCCGGAGCCCACGGATCATCTCGATCCTCCGCGCCACGGCCGGCGCGCGAACGCCCGGGCATACAGCAGCCCGAACACCGTGGCGAACACGGGTTGTTCGACCATGTTGATCGACAGGCCGTATCCGTAGGCGATGACCAGGACGGCGGCCCAGACAAAGGCCTGCGGGTCGGTTTCGGTGTTGGCATCGGCCTGGGCATCGGCATCGGTTCCGAATAAAGCCAGCAGCGGGAACGCCACATAGACGATGCCCAGCACGCCGAACGTGACGAAGTAGTAGACGAAGATGCTGTCGGCCGCATTCCACGCGGTGCCTTCCGGCGCGTGTGCGAGTGCCGTGCCGATGCCGCCCAGACCGGTACCGGTGAGCGCGCCGAAGCCGTCCGGCAGCAAGGCATAGGCTTCCGGCCACATCCACGAGAAGCGGTCCCACAGAGACATCAGCATGTCGGGAACGTCGTTCGTGTTCTCGGACACGCTGACGATCATGAAGAGCGTGGGCACCCCGCAGGTCAGCAACAGCAGGCAGGCCACGATGGCCTTGCCGACCGTCAGGCTCGCCATCGACCGGTTCGCGAGCACCAGCCAGCATGCCGCGACCGCAAACGCGATCACCATGCCTTTGCTGGTGGTCAGCACGATCGTCGCGGCGCCGGCAGCGAAGATCAACGCGCGCAACCACCGGGGGCGGGCCTGCGCCAGCAGCATGGCGCCGGTGACCCCGATGATCATGGCCGCGTCGAACGACGCACGGGTGAAGCCCGGCAGGCGGCTCACGCCGCCGGGGATCCACCACTGCTTGGTCGTCTGCATCGAGCCGAATGCGGTGTCGTAGCTGAGCCCTTCCCACGGCATGGCGCCGACCGCGTGGTTGATCAGCACACCCGCCACGCTGACCCCGAAGAAGACCACCATGATCCGCATCAGGAGTGCGAACTGATTGCGAATGCTCGGAAAGATGGCCACGCCGAACAGCAGCGGCACGAACATCTTGAGCCCGAACAGGCGCTGAAACAGCGTGCCGCCGAGCAACAGCCCGACGCACAGATGCACCGCCAGCAGCCAGGTGATCAGCACCAGGCCGGGCGGCAGCGCGCGCCGGTTGACCAAGGGCACGGCAAAGGCCAGCGCGATGCCGGCCAGCGGGACCAGGTCGCGCGCGTAGAGCAGGTTGGACGCGCCGAGTTGTGCCAGCGCGCCGCGCAGCGGGCCTTCGAGGAGAAAGCTCGTCAGCCACAGCGCCCAGACCCAGACGATCGCGCGATCGGCTTGCGCGGTTGACGCGCCGGCAGCGCCGGAAGCACCCAAACCGCCCGCAACGCGCGCAGCATCAAGAAGCTTCGCGCGGCCGGGCGTTTCACGATGAGCTTGCACGGCTTTCAGCATGGTGCGTGCCTATCGAGCCTCGACCCGCACCGAACGCCAGATGATCCAGACCACGATGACCGCCAGCAGGACCTGGCAGGTGTAGGTCGCGATGACGGCGCCGTGCCAGCCCATCGCCGGGATCAGCGCCATGTTGAGCGCGAAGCACAGGAGAGCCACCGCCACCTGCGCAATGCTGCGCGCGCGTTGCCGGTCGGCGCCGGTCAGTGCTTCCGAAAACACGCTCTGCGCCATCAGCGCCAGCGGCAACAAGGCGAGGGCGCGCAGGATATCGACCGACGGCACGTACTGCGGGCCGAGCGCCCAGGCCACCAGCGGCGCGCCGAGGTAGAGCAATGTGGCCAGGGCCAGGCAGTAGGCGCAGCCGAGCCAGGCCACCCGCAGCGCCAGCTTCATCGTCGCCGACAGACCGTCTTTCCCGCCGGCGCGAAAGAACACACCCTGGGTCGCCATCAGCACCGCCATGACGGGCGCGTAGGCCATGAAGATCAAGCGGTAGGCAGCGGTGTATTGGCCGTTGATCTCCGGTGACTCGTAGCGCGCCAGCACCGCCTTGTCGATGTCGGTGTAGATGCTGCTGGCCGACGAGCCGATCGCAAAGTGCACCCCCACCTTCAACTCGCGCAGGGCCAGCCGCACGTCGAAGGTCGGCCGCCCGACCTGGGCCACGGTGACGAGTACCACGATCAACGCGGCGAGCATGCCGGAGCCCAGATGCATCCAGGCCCAGAGCATGACGCCGTGCTCCGACAGCGCGAAGTAGAACAGCAGCGCGGCGCACAGCCGCACGCCCGCCTGAACCGTGTAGAAGGCGCCCGAGAAAGCATGTTGATCGAGGCCGTAGAAGACGTGCGCCGCAATCTCGATGAACTTGGCGGTCAGCAGTTCCGATGCGCCGAGCAGCAGGATCAGCGGCAACACCGTGGCGTCACGCAAGAAGGCCGGGCCTGCCAGCGCTGCCAGCCCGATCAGCAGCGTTCCCGACACCAACGCCACCATCAACGCGTTGCCCAGGTACAGCACCGCGGGCGCCTCGTTGCGAGCCACGCGCATCATCAGCACGTTGCCGGCACCGAGCCCGGAAAGCGGCCCCAGCGCCGAGGTGATGGCCAGCACACCGGCCATGCGGCCGAAGTCGTGCGCGCCCAACGCGCGCGCGATCAGCACGAACTGCAAGCCCTGCAAAAGCGCCGAGCAGAAGTGCGCGCTCAGCATGTGAAGGGTGTTTCGCCGCAGCGACGCGATGGCCATTGCGAAGGAACGTTCGCAAGAAGCGGGCCAAACGGGCGCGTGCAACGGCGTTCTAGGGGGTGGGCTCCACAGCAGGATCACGGCGCTGTTGGAGCGGCCCTCTTGTTCGTGCCAATTTCACGCGCCAGCCCTTGGCCATTCACGACTCGCATGAATGTTGCTTTGAGTCGCTGCACGACAACGGACTCTTGAAGATGACACCTCTTGCGAACCCCGCCCCACGCATCGAAACACGCATCGAACCGCGCCCGCGCCACGGGGGCCTTCGATGCCCCTGAATGTCGTCGTCGTCTGTGACTACGCCAGTGCCTTGGGCGGTGCGGAAAAGGTGGCCATCGACAGTTCGCGCGGTCTGGCCGAAGCCGGCTTGAAGGTTCACTACATCGCTGGTCTGGGACCTGTCGATGCCGCGCTGATCCATCCGAACATCACGGTGCATCTGGGTGACGTGCAGGATCTCAAACACAAGAGCGGCGCCGACCTGATCCTGTCGGGGTTGTGGGCCGCACGTTGCGCGCGCATGGCGGCACAGGTGCTGGCCGGTTTGCCGCGCGGCAACACGGTGATCCATGTACACAGCTGGCAACGTGCCTTGACGGCAGCGGTGCTGCGCGCCTGCCAGCGCAGCGCGCACCCGCTGGTGATGACCTTGCACGAGTACGGCTCGGCGTGCCCGAACCAGGGGTTCTACGACTACCAGCGGCATCAGATCTGTACCCGCAAGGCGCTCGGAGCGGCGTGCCTGGCAACGCACTGCGACACGCGCACCTACGCCCACAAACTATGGCGCGCGTCGCGCACGGCCTTGCAGCGCGTGGCGGCCGGCATGCCGGCGGAGGTGCGTGAGGTCATCTTCATTTCCGAGTTGTCGCGCAGCGTGCTGGCGCCGTATTTCCGGCCCGAGACGCGCTGGCATGCGGTGCGCAATCCGATCCCGCTGACGCAGGCGCCGCGGGTCGCCGCGCAAGCGAATCGCGACTTCCTCTTCGTCGGCCGGGTCAGCACGGAGAAGGGTGCCGAACTGTTTGCGGCCGCCGCGGCACGCGCCGGTGTGAGTGCTGCCGTGGCCGGCGACGGACCGCAATTGCCCGCCCTTCGCAGTGCCTATCCGGGGCTGAACTTCCTCGGCTGGCTCGACGCCGCCGGTGTGCAGCGCGCCATGCACTCGGCGCGCGCGCTGGTGTTTCCGTCGCTCTGGTACGAAACGCTGGGCATGTCGGTGCAGGAGGCGCTGGCCTGCGGCGTTCCGGTGATCGTGGCCGACCGCACGGCCGCGCGCGAGAGCGTGGTGGCTGGCGAGAACGGTGTTCTGTTCGCGCACCATGACGTCGCCGATCTCGCCGCGCGCCTGGGCGAGCTGGCCAAAGACGACGCCGCCATTGCCCGCATGGGTGCTGCGGCCTACGAGCGCTACTGGGCCGACCCGCCCACGCTCGAACGCCACGTGCAGGCCTTGCAGGGCGTCTACCGGAAATGTGTGGCGGCGGGAGTGACAACGTGAATCCGAAGCGTGTGGTGGTCGTCTACGACTACGGATCGATCAACGGCGGCGCGGCCCAGGTGGCCATCGCCTCGGCACTGGGGCTGCAGCGCGCGGGCTTCGACGTCGACTACTTCTGCGCGGTCGGCCCGGCCGCACCAATGCTTGCAGGCAGCGGGGTGCGCTTTCACTGCCTGGGCAACCCCGACCTGCTGAGCGACCCGCAGCGCCTTGCCGCCGCGGCGCGTGGCCTGTGGAACCGGGCTGCGGCGCAGGCGCTGCGCGCGCTGCTGGAGACCTGCGATCCGAGCTCGACCGTCGTGCATGTGCACGGCTGGACCAAGGGCTTGTCGGCCAGCATCTTCCCGGTGATCGAGGACTTGCGCATGCCGTGTGTGACGACCCTGCACGAGTTCTTCACGGCGTGCCCCAACGGCGGGTTCTTCGACTACCAGCGCAACCAGATCTGCACGCGGCGTGCGATGGGCGTGGACTGCATCACGACCCACTGCGACGTCAGAAGTTATCCGCAGAAGTTGTGGCGGGTCGCGCGCCAGGGCGTTGCGCAGGTGGCCGGGCGCATGCCGAGCGGCATTCGCGAGGTGATCTTCATCTCCGAGCTCACGCGCGAAGTGCTGGCGCCGTACTTCCACGCCACGACGCGCTGGCACGCGGTGCGCAACCCCTTGCAGGTGGACAAGGCGCCGCGCGCCAGCGCCGAAGCGAATGGCAAGTTTCTGTTTGTCGGCCGCCTGTCGCCCGAGAAAGGCGCGGACCTGTTTGCCGCGGCGGCCGCCGCCGCGGGGGTCCAGGCGCGTTTCGTCGGCGATGGGCCGGTGAGGGCCCGCATCGCGGAGCGCTGGCCGGGTGTCGAGTTGACCGGGTGGTTACAGCCGAGCCAGGTGCTGGCCGAAATTCGGGCCAGCCGCGCGCTGGTGTTTCCGTCGTTCTGGTACGAGGGGCAGCCGCTGGTGGTCCAGGAGGCGCTGGCCAACGGCGTGCCCGTGATCGTGGCCGACAAGACCGCCGCCCGCGAGGTGATTCGCGATGGCCACAACGGCCTGTGGTTTCGCCACGCTGAAGAAGCCTCCTTGGTGGCGGTCTTGCGCCGCATGGCGGACGACGCGACCGTCGCGGCGCTGAGCCGCAACGCGCATGCCGACTACTGGGCCCACCCGCCGACCCTGCAGGCGCATGTCGAAGGCCTGGTCGAGGTGTACGCCAAGGTGCTGGCGCGGCGCGGCGATTGACGCCGCGCCGGCGTGGTCAGGCGGCTCGATCAGTCGATCCGATCAGTCGACCCGATCAGTCGAGATAAAGACTGGCGGCCGGGATGGCCACGTAAGTCGTCGTGCCGGGCGTCAGCCAGCGCAGCCGCATCGTCGCCGCGCCAGTGTTGTCGTAGTACTCCAAGGTGACGCTGTAGCGCTGCCCCGCCGTCAGGTTGACCACCGCGCTGGTATCGGTGGTCGAGGTGTGCGCGACCCAGTTGTTGATCACCTGCACGCCGTTCACCCACAAGCGCACGCCTTGGTCCGACACAGTCCGGAAGCGGTAAGCACCCGTCGTCGCCGCGGCGACGGTGCCGCTCCAGCGCGCTGAGAAGTTGTCGGCATTCACGCCGGGGCCGGGCGCGGCCGTGCCCCAGCCGAAGTCCACCGCCTCCACGCGCGTCAGCACGGCGGTGCCGGTCAGCGTGGCGTTGTTGAAGTAGGTCGCGGTCAGGCCAGTGCCGGTGGTCGGGGCGGCCGTGATGGCCCAGCTGAACGTGCGCGCCGACACACCGCCGCGGCCGTCGCTGGCCTGCGCGGTGGTCGTGAAGCTGCCGGCGGCGCTGGGTGTGCCGCTGATCACGCCGGTGGCCGCGTTGATCGCCAGGCCGGTGGGCAAGCCGGTGGCCGAGTAGGTCAGCACATCACCATCGGGGTCGGTGGCGCTCAAGGCCAGCGTTCTGGCGGTGCCGACCACGCCGGTCTGCGCGGCCACCGCCGCCAAGGTGGGCGCCTGGTTGGCGGGGGCGGCGAACGTCACCGCCTTCTCGGCGATGGTGTTGGCAAAGGTGCCGGTGGCCACCACGGTCCAGTTCACGCCATCCGGGCTGGCGTGGAAGCGCCAGTTGGCGATCTGGCCGTTGGGGTTGGTGCCCTGCTGCGGCAGGTAGCGGAAGCCGCCGACGTTGACCACCGCGCCGAGGTTGACCGTGAAGCTGTGCGGCGGCGCCGGGTTGGCGAGCTTCCACTGCGTGTGCCAGATGGTGTTCGTGCCGTCGATCGCATTTGTCGCTGGCGCGTCGTCTTCGGCCGAATCGGCGCTGACGGCCCAGCCGGTGCGCGGCACGGTGGCGCCGGTCGCATCGATCAGGTTGAACTCGGCCATCGTCGTCCACGGGTTGCCGTTGACTTCGGTCAGTGCTTCCAGGCGCACCCAGCGTGTGCCGGTGGGCGGCACCGCGGTGACGGTCCAGGTGAAGCTGCGCGCGGCCACGCCGCCGCGCCCGTCGCTGGCCTGCGCGCTGACGTTGAAGCTGCCCGCAGCCGTGGGCGTGCCGCTGATCACGCCGGTGCCGGCGTTGAGGGCCAGGCCGGTGGGCAAGCCGGTGGCGGCGTAGAGCAGCACGTCGCCGTCGGGGTCGGCGCCAACCAGCGCCAGCGTCGCGGCCGTGCCGATCACGCCGGCCTGGTTGGCCACCACGGCCAGGGTCGGCGCCTGGTTGGCCGGCGCAGCCAAGGTCACCGTCTTCTCGGCGATGGTGTTGGCAAACGTGCCGGTGGCCGCGACGGTCCAGTTGATGCCGTCCGGGCTGGTGTGGAAGCGCCAGTTGGCAATCTGGCCGTTCGGGTTGGTGCCCTGCTGCGGCAGGTAGCGGAAGCCGCCGACGTTGACCACCGCACCCAGGTTGACCGTGAAGCTGTGCGGCGGCGCCGGGTTCGCAAGCTTCCACTGCGTGTGCCAGATGGTGTTGGTGCCGTCGATGGCGTTGCTGGCTGGAGCGTCGTCTTCGGCCGAATCGGCGCTGACGGCCCAGCCGGTGCGTGGCACGGTGGCGCCGGTCGCATCGATCAGGTTGAACTCGGCCATCGTCGTCCACGGGTTGCCGTTGACTTCGGTCAGCGCTTCCAGGCGCACCCAGCGTGTGCCGGTGGGGGCGGGTGGCGTCGAGCCGGCTTCTTCGCGGCCGATCTGGCGCACGTAGTTCGACACCGCCGTGAGGTCGGCCGCGCTCAGCGTGATGCCGGCGTGCGCTTGCACCGCAGCCTCGACCGTGGTCGCCGAGCCGTCGTGCAGGTACGGAGCCGTGGCCCACACGTCGCGCAGCGTGGGCGTGTCGATGGCGGTCAGCGCCGCGCCCGAGCGCGTGCCGCTGCCGGGTTGCTTGATGGTGCCGATGTTGCGCGCCACGCTGTCGGTGAAGGCCGCGCCCGAATGGCAGGCCACGCAGTTGGCCGTGAACACCGTGGCGCCGGCTGCGCCGCTGGTGGTCAGCGTGCCGTCGGCATTGCGCAGCGGGCTCAGGTCGAACTGGTTCAGCGACGTGACGTAGGCCGCCAGCGCATCCAGGTCGGCCGACACGCCGGCCTTGGCCAGGCCCAGCGGCGTGTTGCGCGTGCCGGTGTTGTAGAGCGCGTCGGTCATCAGCCCGGTGCCACCGGCGAGGGTGCGGATCTGCGCCTCGAAGTCCTGCACCTCGTTGAAGTTGCCGCTCCAGTGCAGCAGGCCCTGGCCCATGCCGGCGCGGCCGCGCAGGTGCACGGTGTTGCGCAGGCCCTCGCCCTGGCTCGTCAGGTCCCACACGCGGCCGTCGCTGCCGCCGTCGTTGTGGCACGAGGCGCAGCTCATGTAGCGGTCGCGCGCCAGGCGCGGGTCGGTCGCGTCGTAGAAGAGCTGCTTGCCGAGCAGCACGTTGGCGGCGAGTTTCTCGGTCGCCACCGACGGCAAGGTGGCCAGCAGCGGCACGTTGGCCAGGCCTTGGGTCATCAGCCCGTTCAGGTTGAACACGCTGACATTGCGGCTCATGAAGTTGCTGACGTACAGCGTCATGCCGTCGCTTGAGACGACCAAGCCCTGCGGCGCGATGCCGGTGTCGATGCGGAACAGCTGGTTGCGCGCGTAAGCGTCGATCACCGCGACCTGGCGGCTCGTTTCGAGCGCGACGAACAGGTAGTTGCCACGCGGGTCGTAGGCGGCCGCGGCGGCCAGGCTGGCGTTGTCGTGGTCGATCCGGGTGGCAAGGTCTTCGAGGTTGTTCGCCAGGTCGATGCGCGAGCTGATCGCGCGCACCGTGCTCTGGAAGTTCAGCGCCAGGCCGTCGCGCAGCGCGCCGCGCTTGATGTTGTCTTGTTTGGACGGCACGAAGGCCTGCGTGCCGTCGGGCGAGATCGCCGCCGCGCCCAGGTAGTTGGGGATGCCGCGACCCTGGTTCTCGGCGTCGGGCTTGTCGCCATGCGCCAGCACGGTGGTGCCGGCCAGGGTCATCGCGCCGGTGTTGATGCGCAGCACCTGGCCACCCACGCCGGTGGTGGTGATCACCGCGGTCGATTCACCCGGCAACGGCGGCGTGACGAAGCGCGACACGAACGCCGTGGTGCCGGCCGCATTGATCGACACATGCCTCGGATTGGTGCCGACGGTGAGCGCCGCGCCGATTTGCGCGTAGGTCGCGGTGTCGAACTTCAGCACCTGTCCGGTGCTTTCGAGCACCACCAGGGCGAATCCGCCGGTCGGCGCCATCGCCACACCGAAGGGCTGCGACGCGCGCGGCAACGCCAAAGTGCGGTTGATCGTGAAATTGTTGGGGTCGACCACGCTGATCGTGGCGCTCTTCTGGTTGCTGATCCACACCATGCCGTTCGGTGCCACCGCCAGCGTGCGCGGCGCGGTGCCCACGGTCACCTCGGCCAGCTTGGCGCGCGTGACCGAATCGAACACCGACACGCTGTCGTTGTCCTGGTTCACCACCCACAGGCGGGGATTGCCGGTGGCGGGCTGCTGCAGCGCGATGTTCGACGACGCAGTCGGCTTGTTGGCGGTGCTCGCGAGGTAGACGGTCTGCATCACCGTCACGCGCTGCTCGATGTTGCGGTCGTCGATGGCGGTGACGGTGACGAAGAAGCGCCCCGGCTGCGTGTAGGTGTGCGTGACGGTGGCCACGCCTGAGTACGCGGTCTCGGGCGTGCCATCGCCGAAGTCCCACTTGTAGCGCGGGTTCACGGCGTTGGCCGTCGTCGCGGTGAAGGTGACGACGTTGCCCGACTGCTGCGCCGCTGGCAGCACCGGCACCGTGACCACCAGAGGCGGCGCGCCGCTGACCGTCCAGGTGAAGTTCACGGTGTCCGCGTTGACGCCGTCGCTGATGGCGGCGACCACGTTGTAGGTGCCGGCGGTGGTGGGCACACCGCTGATCAGGCCGGTCGCGCCGTTCAAGGTCAGCCCCGGCGGCAGGTTGGTGGCGCCGTAGCCCAGCACGTCGCCGTTCGGGTCGGCGCCGACCAGCTGCAGGTTCACCGCCGTGCCAGTCACTGTCGCCTGGTTGCCGGGGTTGGTGAGCGTGGGCGTGATGGCCGGGTCGGCCACCGGCGCGATGTTCATGCGCACGATCTTCGAGACCGACGGCACCCCCGCGCCGTTCAGCACGTACAGCATGTAGAAGCCCGGCGTGGCTTCGCCCGCGCGCGACGGCGCCTGCACCGACAGCGTGTTGCCGTTGGTGGTGAAGGCCAGTTCGACGAAGCGCTGCTCCATGTTGTTGCCGTGCGTGACCGAACCGGTCTTGACCAGCACCACGCGGCTCACCGTGCCGCTGCCGCCGACCTGCAGGTTGAAGGTCTTGCCGATGTCGAGCACCGTCGGCGCGGTGGTGATGCTCGGGCGCGGCGCGAGCGTGCCGTTGGCGCCGAACAGGTAGGGCGGAAAGTAAAGCTCGAAGTTGGTGTTGGTCTGCGGGCCCGGCGCGCCGCCGCCGCCCACCATCACCGTGCCGTCGGGCAGCAGCAGCGCGATGTTGTGGTACAGCCGGGCCCGGTTGTAGGTGGCGCCCACGGTCCATTGGCCGCTCACCGGGTTCCAGATCTCGGCTGTGTAGTTCACGCCGACCATCTCGTTCCACACCGTGCTGCCGCCGGTGGCGAGCACCTTGCCGTCGGCCAGCAAGGTGCCGGTGACCAGGCGGCGTTGCGACGACAAGGGCGCGGTGGCCGCGATCGTGGGTTGCGTGGCACCGGGCTCGGCCGTCCGGAAATCGATCAGCACCGCGGCGTTCGATTCGCCGCCGAACTGGATCACCCGGCCGGGTTGGTACATCACGGCCGTGGTGTCGGGGGCGAAGTAGGGGGCGGGCAGGTCGGCCATCCAGGTGGCCGAGCCGGCGCCGGTGGGGTCGACGTTGTAGACGAAGCCGTTCGCGCTGATGCCGATCACCTTGCCGTCGGGCCTGACGAAGTTGCGCGGGTAGTAGTAGTCGATCCAGCCGGAGTTGGTGTTCAAGAGCCGGAACTGGCCGTTCGCAGCGCGCACTTCCCAGGCGTCCTGGCCGCCCAGGCCGCCGGCCACCAGCGTTTCGCCGTTGATCAGCGTGGTCGACGTGGCGTACCAGCGCGGCCGGTTCATGTTCGGGCCGGGGGTCAGCGTGTTGGTGGCCAGCGAGAAGGTGTTGGAGTTGTTGTTGCCCTGGTTGTTGGTGCTGTTGGCGACCGTGGTATTCCAGTTGTCGCCGCCACCGATGAACACCTGGTCGCCCGCCGGCAGCACGAGTTGCGTGGCGCAGAACAGGTCGGTCGGGGTGGTGTTGGGCAGGGTCATGTGGTCACCGGCCAACCCGCCCTCCGGGTCCCACACGTCGTAGATGAACTTGCCGGTCTGGGTGCCGTCGCCGTTGGTGCCGTAGCTGAGTATTCGGCCGTCCGCCATCAGCACGGCGTGCACCGGGATCAGCGGCCAGTTGTAGACCGGCGAGAACAGGCCCTTGAGGTTGGCGTCGGCCGGGATGGCCGTGGTCGGGACGAAGGTGGCCTGGGCCTTCTTGCGCGAGCCCTCAGTGGCCGTGTCGGCGCTGCCGTCGGCAGAGTCGGCAGGGGCGTCTCCGCCACCGCCGCAAGACACCAGCAGCGCCGCCAGCAGGGCTGCACCCAGAAGGCCCGGCAAGTGGATCGGGAACGTGGGCTCAGGCTTGAATTTCACGGCGCGTCCTCGTGTGGAACGGGACGCCTGTGGGCTGGAATCCCGAGACCGATTGCACAAATCATTGCAATCAGTATCTGGAATTGCTGCAGTGCGACAACCCCTAGTTCATGTGACGATTCACCTATGAAACTTCGATCGATATTGGTGCATGCCGGGGCTCACCGGATTGGTGATTTGCTGCTCTGCAGCAATGCTTCATTTCAGCGCATCGAGCCCCAACGCGGTGCCGCTCGGGGCTTCAAACGCCGAGCAGTTCCACTTCGAACATCAGCGTCGCGTTCGGCGGGATCACGCCGCCCGCACCGCGCGCGCCATAGCCGAGCTCAGGCGGGATCACCAGCATGCGGGTACCGCCCACCTGCATGCCTTGCACGCCTTCGTCCCAGCCCTTGATCACCATGCCGGCGCCGAGGCTGAACTGGAACGGGTCGTTGCGGTCCTTGCTGCTGTCGAACTTGGCGCCGCGCACGCCGTCTTTGTAGAGCCAGCCGGTGTAATGCACGCTGACGTGCTGGCCGGCAATGGCCGTGGCGCCGCTGCCTGCGACGGTGTCGGTGTATTGCAGGCCGGATGCGGTGGTCGTGGTCATGGAGCTTCCTCGTGGGTTGGACGGAAATGTCGGGACCGCATCATGCCAGCCATCGGGCGCGCCACTGCGGCAGCAGCGCGGCGAGCAGCTCGGGCACGGTGGCGGCGTCGGTGGCGTGCAGGTCCAGTACCGCGGCGGCCTCGCGCAGCGCGCGCAGCGCGGCCGCGGCGTCGCCGAGATCGAGCGCCTGCGCGCCGTTCTGCTTCGAGAGCTTCTCGCCGTTGCGTCCCAGCACCAGCGGCGTGTGCAGGTAAGCCGGTGTGGGCAGGCCGAGCAGGCGCTGCAGGTGGATCTGGCGCGCGGTGTTGTCCGCCAGGTCCTCGCCGCGCACGACGTGGGTGATGCCCTGGTCGGCGTCGTCCACCACCACCGCGAGCTGGTAGGCCCACAGGCCGTCGGCGCGGCGCAGCACAACGTCGCCGGCCTGCGTACTGACGTTGTCGCGCTGCGGCCCGAGGCGCCGGTCGGTCCAGTGAATGATCAGGTCGGTGTGCGGCGCGGTCTGCGGTGCGGTGAGCGGGGCACTGTGCGGGTCGGTGGGGGTGCCGCTCGGGGCAGCCGCTGCGAGCAAGCGCACGGCGCGCGCCGGCTTGCCATTCAGGCCGTCACGACAGGTGCCGGGGTACACACGCTCACCATGGCGCGGGCGCGCCACGCCTCGGGCAGCGAGCGCGGCGTCGATGTCGCTGCGGCTGCAAGCGCACGGGTAGGCCCAGTGCCGCGCCACCAGGTCCCCGAGCGCCGTCTGGTACATCGCGCCGCGGGCCGACTGGTGCAGCGCCGGCTCGTCAGCCGTCAGCCCGCAGGCGGCCAACTGCGCCAGGATCAGCCGGTCCGCGCCAGCCACGCAGCGCGGCGCATCCACGTCTTCGATGCGCACCAGCCAGCGCCCGCCCTGCGCGCGCGCGTCGAGCCACGAGGCGAGCGCCGCCACCAGCGAGCCGGCGTGCAGGGGGCCGGTGGGCGCCGGCGCGAAGCGGCCCGCGGCTCCGGCGCTTACCGCACGTTCGGCGCTTCCCGCACTCCTAACCGGCGCAGGGCACATGCCGTTCGATCAGCGCCGCGCGCGTGGCCGGCCGCTTGAGCTGCTCGAGCCACCAGCCCAGCGCCAGCCCGACCGGCGCGCGCCGGCCCTTGGGGCCTTCGTCGCAACGCCATGCGTAACCCAGGCGCACCCCCTGGCGAGCCCGCTGCACCTTGCGCACTACCAGCCGCCCCGCCTCGATGTGGTGGCGCGCCATCGGCTCGGGCACGAAGGCGCAGCCCATGCCGCGCAGCAGCGCTTCGATCTTGTCTTGCGAGGTGGCGACGGTCAGCACGTCTTGCCCCGGCAGCAGATTCACGGTGATCTTGGACAGCCGGTGTGCCGAATCGGCCACCGCCACCGCACGGTGGCGCAGCAGTTCGGCGTCGCTCAACGGGCCGTCGAGCGCGGCCAGCGGGTGCTGAGGCGCGACCGCGAAGACGAAGCTCAGCTCGCCGAGCGGCTCGATCGCCACGCCGGGCGGCGGCGGTGCTTCGGTGCCCACGCCCAGGGCCAGGTCGGCCTCGCCGGTGACCAGCGCCTCCCAGGTGCCGGCCAGCACTTCGGTGCGCAGGCGCAGGCGGGTGCCCGGCCCGCCAGTCACGCCGCCGGCCACACCTTGCGGATTGAGGGCGTAGAACGCCTCGCACAACTCGAACACGGTCAGCTGCGACAGCACGCCGTCCACCGCCACTGCGAGCTGTGTCTCCCAGCCGGTGGCCACGCGCCGCACGCGGTTGGACACCGCCTGCATCTCGGCCAGCAGGCGCCGGCCTTCGTTCAGCAGTTCCTTGCCAGCGGCGGTGAAGCGGGCCTGGCGCGAACTGCGGTCGAACAACAGCACGTCGAGCGCGTCTTCGAGCTGGCGCACGTTGTAGGTCAGCGCCGAGGGCACCTTGCCGAGCTCGCGTGCGGCCGCGGCAAAACTGCCGGTGCGGGCGATCGCGTCCATCATCGCGAGCGCTTCGGGGGTCAGGACCAGGTGGCTGTTCTGCATGGCTTCATCTTATTTGAACGGCGGCTTCAAGTCGGGCGGCTTCTTGCAGAGCGAGCAAGGCCTACATTGGATGTTCGACGGCATCTTTCACCTCATCCAAGGACACCGAACATGATCGCGCTGCGCAAGGCATCCGAGCGGGGCTATGCAGACCACGGCTGGCTGAAGAGCTTCCACAGCTTTTCGTTCGCCGACTACCACGACCCGCAGCACATGGGATTCGGCAACCTGCGCGTCATCAACGAAGACCGCATCGCGCCCGGCAGCGGCTTCGGCACGCACGGCCACCGCGACATGGAGATCGTCAGCTATGTGCTGAGCGGCGAGCTGGCACACAAAGACAGCATGGGGAATGGACAAGAGGGCTCCGGCCAGACCGGCGTGATCCGCCCCGGCGACGTGCAGCGCATGAGCGCCGGCCGCGGCGTGATGCACAGCGAGTTCAACCACGCGAAAGACCAGACCACGCACTTCCTGCAGATCTGGATCCTGCCCGCCGAGCGCGGCATCGCACCCGGCTACGAGCAGAAGCACTTCGACGCGGCCAGCAAGCGCGGCGCGCTGCGGCTGGTGGCCAGCCCCGACGCGCGCGACGGCTCGGTGACGATCCACGCCGATGCGGCGATCTACGCCGGCCTGTTCGACGGCGCAGAGTCGGCCACCCTGGCGCTGCAGCCCGGCCGCATGGCGTATGTGCAGGTGCTGCGCGGGCAGGTGGCGGTGAACGGCCAGCCGCTGTCGGCCGGCGATGCGGCCAAGCTCGACGGCGAGCCGCAGGTCACGGTCGGCGACGGGCACGACGCCGAAGTGATCGTGTTCGACCTGGCCGCTTGATGTCGCCGTGCAGCTCCCCGACCTCGCTGCCCGACCTCGCTGCCTGACGTTGTCGCGTAACCTCGCCGGGTGACTTTGACAAGGACGCACAGATGACCGCCCCCCGAATCCTCGCCTTCGCTGGCAGCGCACGCCCCGGCTCCTTCAACGGCAAGCTGCTCGCCGCGGCCGTCGGTGCCGCGCGCGAACTCGGTGCCGAGGTCGCGCCGCTGGACCTGCGCAGCCTGGCGCTGCCGCTCTACGACGCCGAGATCGAAGCGGCCGGCATGCCTGCCGGTGCACTGGAGTTGCGCCGCCTGCTCGCCACCCACGATGGGCTGCTGCTCGCATCGCCCGAGTACAACGGCTTTCCCACGCCGCTGCTGATCAACTCGCTCGACTGGGTCTCGCGCGTCGCCGCGGCCGATGGCCTGCCGTCGGGCCTGGCCGCGATGGGCGGCAAGGTGGCCGGTGTGATGAGTGCGTCCCCCGGCCCGATGGGCGGCCTGCGCAGCCTCGGCTTCGCGCGCCAGTTCCTGCACAACACCTTGGGGTTTCTGGTCGTGCCTGAGCAGTTCGCGCTGGTGCAGGCGGGCAAGGCGTTCGATGAGCAGGGCGCGTTGATCGATGCGAAGCAGATGCAGGGTGTGCAGCGCGTCGTGGCGTCGGTGGTTCGGGTGGCGGGGGCGTTGAAGGGGCAGGGCGGGGCCTGATCGACGGCTTACAGTCGCCGCCATGCAGACGATCTCCAAGCTCATCGCCGTGTTGCCCTGGTTCGATTGGGCCGCGGTGATCGTGTTTTTCAGCGCCTGGGTGGGCTACGCGCAGTTCGCACGCCGGCGCGCCGCTACGCAGCCGTCGATCCTTGCCAGCACGAACCGGATTCGGCGCCAGTGGATGCTGCAGGCCACGCACCGCGAGGTGCGCGTGGTCGATGCGGTGGTGATGCAAAGCCTGTCGAGCAGCCCGTCGTTCTTCGCCTCGACGACGATCCTGATCATCGGCGGCCTGCTGGCCGTGCTGGGCACCACCGACAAGGCCAACGAACTGGTGCGCGAACTCCCGTTCGCGGCCCAGACCTCGGTGCTGGTGTTCGACCTGAAGGTGCTGCTGCTGCTGGGCATCTTCGTCTACGCGTTCTTCCGTTTTACCTGGTCGATGCGCCAGTACACCTTCGGTGCGCTGCTGGTGGCGGCGGCGCCGGAGGCCAGGCAGTACGCCGAACAGAACCTGCCGCGCGACGAGTTTGCCGACCGCGCCGGCCGGGTGGTGGGCCTGGCCGCCGAAACCTTCAACGACGGTCTGCGCGCCTACTACCTGGCCTTTGCGGCGATCGGCTGGTTCTTCTCGCCGCTGGTGTTCGTGCTGGCGTCGGTGGGCGTGATCTACGTCCTGTACCAGCGCGAGTTTCGCTCGGAGGTGCTGGACGCGCTCAATTCGTGAAGGCGCGTGGCGCCGATGGCGCCTCAATGGCGGTTCTTTGCGAGTGTCTGGCGCCCCCCGGGAGGGCACTCACGCGGCAGCGCGTGCCCGGGTGCCACGCTTGTGTGCCAGGTGGGGCGTGCTGGCAGGGTCGAGCGCCAGCAGCATGTCGCGAAAGGTGGTCGCCGAGGCCGACAGCCGATGCTGCGTTCGGTGCACCACATACCACTGGCGCATGATCGGAAAGCCTTCGACGGACAGCACGGCGAGGCAGTTCGTCTGCAACTCAAGTTCGATCGTCTGCGCCGAAACGACCGCGACGCCCAGACCGGCGCGCACGGCCTGCTTGATGGCCTCGTTGGTACCGAACTCGCAGCCCGCACGGATCGTCAGCCCATGCGCGGCGAAGTGGCGCTCCACCGCGGCGCGCGTGCCCGATCCTGGCTCGCGCACAACCAGAACCTCCTCAGCCAGGCGGGCCATGCTCACGGGCCCCTGCCCGGCCAGCGCGTGGCGCGGCGATGCGATGATCACCAGCGGGTTGTTCTTGAAGTCCTGCGCCACCACGTCGACCCCGTCAGGGGGCTGGCCGGTGATGGCCAGGTCGGTGCTGCTGTCGGCCAGGGCCGACAGCACGAACTCCCGGTTGCCCACCTGCAGGCTGATGCGCACCCCCGGGTGGCGTGCGATGAACTCCGCGATCAACGCTGGCAGGAAGTAGTTCGCGGTGGACACCACCGCAAGGCGCAGCAGGCCCCGCTCGAGCCCGCGGAACTGCACCATCGACGCGTTGAGGTTCGCCATGCGATTGGCAATGTCGCGGGCATGCACGCGCAGGGTCTGGCCCGCTTCCGTCAGGCATATCCGCCGGCCGATCTGCTCTACAAGCGGCAGGCCGATCTGCTCTTCGAGCTGCTTCATCTGCATCGACACCGCCGGCTGCGTCAGGTGCAGCTCGCCGGCGGCACGCGAGATCGAGCCGTGATGGGCGACGGCTTCGAAGATGCGCAGGTGACGCAGCGTGATGTGCATGCCGACTCGCTGAGGTTGATGGGCCGTGGTGGAATCGTAGCAGCCGCTCCTCGGGCCCTCTTTGAACGCTCAGCCGGCCATGCCCAGCACGTCGGCCTGGTCACGACCGAGCAGCGCCTTCAGCAGCGGCGGCTCGAAGTGACGCTTCACCGTGATGGCGTAGAAGGTCTCCACCAGGTCCGGCACGACGCAGTACTCCACCAGCTGACGGCTCTGCAGTTCGTCGCGCACGACCACGGTCGGAACCAGCGCCACCGCGTCGGAGTCGCGCGCCAGCAGGCGCAGCAGCGCCATGTCGTCGACTTCGGCCAGCACATGACAGCGCAAGCCATGTTGCTCGCACAGCAGGTCGAAGCCGGCGCGGACATCGCTGTCGCGGCCGGGCAGCAGCAAGGGCACTTCCGCCAACTCTTCAGGAAAGCGAAAGGCCCGTCGCTTCGGTCTCGGCTTGCCGACCAGGCTGACCGGTTGGCGCGCGATGCTGCGCGAACGCCACGGATGGTCGGCATCGGCATGCACGCGGCGGTTCGACAGCACGAGGTCGAGTGCGTGCACGCGCAGCCTCGGAAGCAGATCTTCCAGGCTTCCTGACTGCAGCACGAGCTCGATATCGCTGCGCGACAGCAGCGGCTTGATGAAGTTCTCCTGGAAGTTGCGCGACAGCGTGGCGACGGCGCCGATGCGCAGCACCTGCCTCTGTTGGCGCACGCCGTCGCGCAGCAGCGCCACCAGTTCGTTGCCGGAAGTGAAGATGTCTTCCGCGTAGCTCAACGCCAGGCGTCCGGCCTCGGTCAGCTGCAGCGTGCGCCCGCTGCGCGTGAACAGCGCCTGGCCCAGCTCGTCCTCGAGCTGCTTGATCTGTGTGGACAGGGCCGACTGCGACACGTGCAGGTGCGCGGCAGCCCGCGTCAGGTGGCCTTCACGCGCGACGGCCCAGAAGTAGTGCAGGTGGTGGTAGTTCAAACGGGCCATGACCATTCGTTCCGTTTTATAGAACGTATCGTGCGCATCAATGAATTTTACGTTGGGGTTGATCGGCGGCACAGTCGCGGCCAGTCAACCCGAGGAAGCCCGAGCAATGCAGTCCCTGCTCTCCGACCTGCCGGCCGCGCGAACCGCATTGCTGGTCGCCGTGCCCTTGTTGTACCTGCTGGCCGCCGCGCCGGCGCTGTTGCCGGCCAGCGCCGACGCGCCGCGCTGGGTGTGGGCACGGCGCTGTTCGACGTTGGCCGTGGGCGCTGCCGTGGCGTCGTTGCTGTGGCTGGTGGCCGGCGGCGCCGGGCTGCTGCGCGGCCCGGCGCTGCTGAGGCTGGGCGACGCGGGCGCTCTGCACTTGAGCCTGCGCAGCGACGCCCTCGGCGGCGTGATGCTGTTGCTGGTCGCCGCCCTCGGCTGGGTCATCGTTCGCTACTCGCAGCCTTACCTCGACCGCGAGCGCGGCCAGCCACGCTACCTGCGCAGCCTGATGTTGACGCTGGCCGCGGTGACGCTGCTGGTGCTGAGCAACAACCTGCTGGTACTGGCCGCGGCCTGGATCGTCACCAGCGTGTCGCTGCACGGTCTGTTGACATTCTTCGACCAGCGGCCGCAGGCGTTGATTGCAGCGCACAAGAAGTTCATCGCCAGCCGGGTGGCAGACCTGTGCCTGCTCGGAGCCATCGTGCTGGTGGGGCGGCAACTCGGCACGCTGGAGATCGACCAGGCCGTGGCAGCGGCAAGTGCACTGCCGACCATGCCAGGCGCGTTGCAGGCGGCGGCGCTGCTCTTCGTCGCCAGTGCCCTGCTGAAATGCGCACAGCTGCCAGTGCACGGCTGGTTGATCCAGGTGATGGAGGCGCCGACGCCGGTGTCGGCGCTGCTGCACGCTGGCGTGGTGAACCTCGGTGGCTTCCTGCTCATCCGTCTGGGCACGCTGGTGGCCGACGTTCCGGTGGCGCAGGCCCTGCTGGTGGTGGTCGGCAGCGTCACTGCGGTGGTGGCGGCGCTGGTGATGATGACGCGCATCAGCATCAAGGTCTCGCTGGCCTGGTCGACCTGCGCGCAGATGGGCTTCATGTTGATGCAGTGCGGTCTGGGGCTGCACGACCTGGCGCTGCTGCACCTGGTGGCGCACTCGCTGTACAAGGCCCATGCGTTCCTGAGTGCCGGCGGCGCGGTCGAGCAGAACCGGCTGCTTCAGATGACCCCGCCGCTGCCGCCGGTGGCCGCCGGGGTCTGGCTGCTGGCAGCGCTGGGCGGTGGGGTGCTGGTGGCCGCGGCGGCGCAGGTGTGGGGCTACAGCGCGGCGCAGTCGCCGGCGCTGCTGGCGCTGGGCGGCATCGTCGCGCTGGCCTTGGTTCCGCTGCTGGCCGGCCCGGTCGCACGCGCCGGCCCGCGCTGGATGCTGCTGGCAGCGGCGGCCGCGTTCTCCGTGGCCCTCGTCTACTTCGGGCTGCATGCCGGCTTCGCGCGCTGGCTCGGTCACGCGCAGATCGGCGGTGCGCCTTCGATGGGGCTGGTGACTTGGGTACTCGGCTGCTTCGGCCTGCTGTTCGTCCTGCAGGGTGCTGTGCGCGCACGGCCCCACGGCGCCGTCGCCCGGACGCTCTACCCCTGGCTGTTCTCGGGCCTGTATCTCGACGAAGTGTTCACCCGACTGACTTTCCGCCTTTGGCCTGCACGGCTGCCGCCTGTTTCGGTCTCAGCCCCGGCAACAGCACCGGCGCGTCCCGCCACCAAGCCCACCGGAGTCTGATCATGAACAACGTTGCCGATCCCATCGCCGTTGCCAGCGCTGCGCCAACCTCGGTACGGCCGGCCGTCGACGCCGCCTGCGCCCGCATTGCACCGACCTGGCCGCTGGACCGTTTCATCGCCGTCAACCCATACTGGGGCCAGCTCGAAAGGCCTATTTCCCAAGCCGCCGCACAACTTGCGGGTCTGTCGGGCAGCACGATGCTGATGCCGCGCGAGTGGTTCGCCGAACAGTGGCGCGCCGGGCGCGTCGGTGCCGAACACCTGCGGGCGGCCATCACCGCTGCCGGCGTACACACCACGGTGGCCGAACTGGTCGCCAGCCTGGACGCACCCGCACCCCTGCCGGCCCGGCTGCCGCTGGCCAGCGATCTGGTCGATGCCCAACGTGACCTCGGCCACGCGATGTCCTGGCGCGCCTACATCACCCACCACGTCAGCCAGTGCTGCGCGGCTTACTTCGATCAGGGCCAGGCCGCGTGGGGGCCCGACCACACGGGCGGCCTGTACCCGAGCTGGCTGCGGCAGTCGGCGCACGACTTCAGCCCCGCCATGCTGATGGGCGACACCGGCTTCACCACCCGGCTGGCGGCGCTTCCGAAAGATCCGATCGCACTGATCGACGCCGCCACGCGCGCATTGCGCATCCCGCAGGCATCGCGGGAGGCCTACTACACGGCGCTGCTGATGAGCATCAACGGTTGGGCCTCTTGGTGTGCCTACCAGCGCTGGCAGGCGCGCCTGGCCAAGAAGGACGACGACCAGATCGTGCACCTGTTGGCGGTGCGACTGGCCTGGGAATGGCTGCTGCACATGGGCCATCCGAAGATCGCCGTGGCCAACGGCCTGGACGCCGCCTGGCGCGGCTGCGAGACGGTGTTTGCCCGCGCACGGACGGCGCTTCACACCGATTGGTTGTGGCAAAGCGCGCTCGAGCGCAGTTACCAGGCGTCCCTGTGCCGAGGGTTGCACAAGGCACCCGCGGCCGCGCCGTCCGCGCCGGCGGTGCAGGCGGTGTTCTGCATCGACGTGCGCTCCGAGGTCTATCGCCGTGCGCTCGAAGCCTCCAGTCCGGCGGTACAGACGCTTGGTTTTGCCGGCTTCTTCGCCATGTTCGTCGAGTACCGGCCGCTGGGGAGCGACATGGTCCGGCCGCAACTGCCGGGCCTGCTGGCGCCCGGGTTGTGCTTGACCGACGAGTGCGACTCGCCTTCGCTTGGCCAGGTGCTGAGCGAGAAGCGCAAGGGCAAACTGCTGTGGCGCCAGCAGTGGCAGAGCTTCCGGGGGGGTGCGGGTTCGACCTTCTCTTTCGTTGAAGCCTGCGGCCTGCTCTACGCCGGCAAGCTTTTGAAGGACAGCATGGGTGGCGACCCGAAAGCACTGCCAGTCGAGCAGACCGGCCTGCCGCCGGAACAGCGCGCCCGCCTGCGGCCGCGGCTGCCCGCCCAAGGCGGCCCCGACATCGAAGCGCGCGTCAGCATGGCCGCCACCGCACTCGGCGCGATGGGCCTGGTGGGCGCGCCAGACCACGGGCTGGCGCGTCTGGTGCTGCTGGCTGGCCACGGCAGCACGAGCGCCAACAATCCGCATGCGGCTGGCCTGGACTGCGGCGCGTGCGGCGGGCAGACCGGCGAAGTCAACGCGCGTGCGCTGGTGCTGGTGCTCAACGACCTGGCCGTGCGCGCCGGGCTGCGGGGCCGCGGTATCGATGTGGCCGACACGACGCAGTTTGTGGCCGGGCTGCACAACACCACCACCGACGAACTCCAGCTGTACGACACCGACCTGCTGCCGGCCAGCCACGACGGCGACGTCGCGGCGCTGCGCGGTTGGCTGCAGGATGCCGGCGCTCGAGCGCGCGCCGAACGCGCCGCATCGCTCGGGCTGGCCGACTGCGCCTCCGACCCGTCTGCATTGCTCAAAGCCATCACCGAGCGCACCAGCGACTGGGCGCAGGTGCGGCCCGAGTGGGGCCTGGCCGACTGCGCCAGCTTCATCGTCGCGCCGCGTTCGCGCAGCCGCCACCTGCGGCTCGACGGGCGCAGCTTCCTGCACGACTATGCCTGGCCCCTTGACCCCGGCTTCAAGGTGCTGGAACTGATCATGACCGCGCCGATGGTGGTCACCCACTGGATCAACCTGCAGTACCACGCCAGCAGCGTCGACAACGCGCGCTACGGCAGCGGCAACAAGCTGCTGCACAACGTCGTCGGCGGCAATGTCGGCGTGTTTGAGGGCAATGGCGGCGACCTGCGCATCGGGTTGCCGATGCAGTCACTGCACGACGGCGAGAAGCTGCGCCACACGCCTCTGCGGCTGAGCGTGTTCATCCAGGCGCCGCAGCAGCCGATCGACGACATCATCTCGCGCCACACCACGACGCGCCATCTGCTCGACCACCAGTGGCTGCACCTGTTCAGGATCGACGACGTCGAAGGCGTGTGGCGCTACGTTCCCGGCGGCGCATGGGAGGCGGTGGCGCCGGAGACCGCCTGAAGCCCGCTTGAAGCCCGAAGAACGCCCGAACAAGCGGGGCCCGCGGCTCAAGCCAAGGTGGCGCTGGCCAGCAAACCCGCGTTGCCGTCCGGACCCTGCGCCTGAAGAGCCACGCTGTCGCCATCCGGGGTGCCCACCAGCCGCACCGGCCCCAGATCGAACAAGGGCGCCACGCCGCGGAAGCTGAAGGCCCGCATTTGCCGCGCGGTTGACTGCTGCACCAGTTGCGCCAGCAGCACGGCCGTCAACGGACCGTGCACCACCAGGCCCGGGTAGCCTTCGACCTCGCTGGCGTAAGCCCGGTCGTAGTGGATGCGGTGGGCGTTGAAGGTCAGCGCCGAGAAGCGGAACAGCAAGCGGCTGTCGGGCTGCCGCACGCGGGTCCAGCTGCCCGCGGGCACCGACGGCCAAGGCGCCGCGACCGGGGCGGCCACGGGACCGCCGGGTTCGCGGTAGACGATGTCCTGCTCTTCCTCGATGCACAGCGCGCCGTTCTGCATGAAACGCAGCCCGACGGTGACGAAGGCCAGCGACCCGCTCTTGCCGGACTTCAGCACGACGTTACGGATGCACGCCTGGCGTTCGGCCGGTGTGCCGATGAGCAATGGCCGGTGCCATTGCAGGCGCGCTCCGGCAAACATGCGGCGCGGGTACGGGATGGGAGGAAGGAAACCGCCGCGCTGCGGATGCCCGTCATTGTCCAGTGCTGCCTGGGGCGCGCGCGGCAGGAAGTGAAACCAGTGCCACAGCGGTGGCAGCGGGTTGCCTGCCTCCAGCGCCGGCCCGGGCTCGTCGAGCATGGCCTGGGCCGCCTGCGCCTGCACCGGACCCAGCGGGTCGATGGTGGTTTCGGTGCGGCCTGTCCAGGCCCTGAAGTCGTCATCCATCAGCAATTCCTATGCAGGCTTCAGAAAGCCTGAAGCAAAGGTCGGGATTGCACCGGGAGGTGCAGCGTGCGGAGGAATTTAACCTGAAGTGGTCATGCAATGCAGCCTCCACCTCGCCGATATCCCCCTTGCCTCACGGTCATGAACGCCGAGTCGCCCACCCCTGCCACCCAGGCGCCGCAGCCGCTGTCCGGCCTGCGTGTGATCGACGTCGGCAACTTTCTCGCCGGTCCTTACGCGGCCACCGTGATGGGCGAGTTCGGTGCCGAGGTGATCAAGGTCGAGCACCCGGACGGCGGCGACCCGATGCGCCGCTTCGGCACTGCCACCGAGCGCCCAGACGCCACGCTCAAGTGGCTGAGCGAAAGTCGCAACAAGCGCTCGGTGACCATCGACCTGCTGCAGCCTGAAGGCGTGGCGCTGTTCTTGAAGCTGGTCGCCAAGTCCGACATCCTGGTCGAGAACTTCCGCCCAGGCACGATGGAAAGCTGGGGCCTGACCTGGGACCTGCTGCGCCAGGCCAACCCCAAGCTGGTGATGCTGCGCGTCACCGGCTACGGGCAGACCGGCCCCTACCGTCGGCGTCACGCCTTCGCGCACATCGCGCAGGCCTTCGGCGGGTTGAACTACCTGGCTGGCTTTCCGGGCGAGACGCCAGTGCTGCCGGGCACGGTGCCGCTGGGCGACTACATCGCCAGCCTGTTCGGCGCCATCGGCGTGCTGGTGGCACTGCGCCATGCCGAGGCCACCGGCCGCGGCCAGATCATCGATGTCGGCGTCTACGAGGCCGTGTTCCGCGTGCTCGAGGAACTGGCTGCGGTCTATGGGCTGCACGGCAAGGTGCGCGAGCGCGAAGGCTCGGGCAGCTTTGTGGCATGCCCGCACGGGCACTTCCGCACCAAGAATGACAAGTGGATCGCCATCGCCTGCACCACCGACAAGATGTTCGAACGCCTGGCCGTCGCGATGGGCCGGCCCGAACTGGCCTCGGCCGAGATGTACGGCCCGCAGCGCAAGCGGCTCGCAGCGCGCGACGAAGTCAACCGCATCGTCGGCGACTGGGTCGCATCGCTGGACCGGTCCGACGTGCTCGACCAGTGCCTGGCCGAGGAAGTGCCGGCCGGCAAAGTGAACTCGATCGCCGACATCTTTGCCGACGAGCACTTCCAGGCCCGCGGCAACCTGGCGCGCGTGCCGTCGGTCGAACTCGGCGAAGTCGTCGTGCCGGGGGTGGTGCCGACCCTGTCGGCTACGCCAGGGCGCATCAACCACCTCGGCCCGCCGCTGGGCAATGCCACCACCGACGTGTTGCAGGGTCTGCTCGGCCTGCACGCCGATGAACTGGCGCGGCTGCGCCAGCACAAGACGATCTGAGGCAGCGCGCACCATGGACGCCGTCAATTCCGCCGCCCCTGCCGCCCCCGCCGCGCTGCCGCTTGCCGGCATCCGCGTCATCGACATGGCCACCGTCATCGCTGCGCCCTTCTGCGCCACGCTGCTGGGCGAATTCGGTGCCGACGTGCTGAAGCTCGAACACCCCGACGGGGGCGACGCGCTGCGGCGCTTCGGCACGCCATCGGCGCGCGGCGACACGCTCACCTGGCTCAGCGAAGGCCGCAACAAACGTTCGCTGACGCTGGACCTGCGTCAGAAGGAAGGCGCCGAGATCTTCAAGGGCCTGGTCGCGCAGACCGACGTGGTGTGCGAGAACTTCCGCACCGGCACGCTGGAGAAGTGGGGCCTGGGCTGGGACGTGCTGCACAAGATCAACCCGCGGCTGGTGATGCTGCGCGTCACCGGCTACGGCCAGACCGGCCCGTACAAGGACCGGCCGGGCTTTGCCCGCGTGGCGCATGCGGTGGGCGGCCTGGCCTACCTGGCCGGCATGCCCAAGGGCACGCCGATGACACCGGGGTCGACCACGCTGGGCGACTACATGACCGGCCTGTACGGCTGCCTGGGCGTGATGATGGCGCTGCGCCATCGCGACCTGACGGGCGAGGGCCAGTATGTAGACGCGGCGCTGTACGAGTCGGTCTTCCGCTGCACCGAGGAGCTGGCACCGGCCTTTGCCATGTACGGGGTCGTGCGCGAGCGCGCGGGTTCGTCGCACAACGACTTCGCGGTGCCGCACGGCCACTTTTCCACCAAGGACGGCAAGTGGGTCGCCATCAGCTGCGCCACCGACTTGCTGTTCGAGCGTCTGGCCCGCGCCATGGGCCGGCCCGAGTTGGCCACCGCCGAGACCTATGGCGAGCAGAAGACGCGGCTGACCCATCGCCACGATGTCAACGAGATCGTGCGCGACTGGTGCGGCGCGCTGACGCGCGAAGAGGTGCTGGACCGCTGCTACGCCACCGACACCCCGGCCGGTCCGCTGAACAACATCGCCGACATCTTCGGCGACCGCCAATTCCACGCCCGCCGCAACCTGGTGGCGATGGACGCGCCCGACACCGGCGAGCAGGTCATCGTGCCGGCACCTGTGCCCCGCCTGTCGGAGACCCCGGGCAGCATCCGGTCGCTGGGCCCCAAGCTCGGCGAACACAGCGCAGAGGTGCTGCGCGAGCTGCTCGATCTGGACGACGCGCAGATCGCTGCGCTGCGGGCCAGGAACGTCATCTGAAGGGACCCCCGTGAAAGGCATTCTTCAAGGCTTGCGCGTGGTCGAAGGTTCGGCCTTCGTGGCCGCGCCGCTCGGCGGCATGACACTGGCGCAACTGGGCGCCGACGTGATCCGCTTCGACCCCATCGGCGGCGGGCTGGACCATCGCCGCTGGCCGGTCACGGCGCAAGGGCGGTCGCTGTTCTGGGCTGGCTTGAACAAGGGCAAGCGCTCGATCGCGGTCGACATCCGCAAACCCCGCGGCCAGGAACTGCTGACGCAGATCATCTGCGCGCCAGGCGCCGACGCGGGCCTGTTCAGCACCAACTTCCCGGCGCGCGGCTGGCTGGCGTACGAGACGCTGGCCGCACAACGCGCCGACCTCATCATGGTCAACCTGATGGGCCGGCGCGATGGTGGGTCGGAGGTCGACTACACCGTCAACCCGCAGCTGGGCTTCCCCTCGCTCACCGGCCCGGCGGACAGCGCCGCGCCGGCCAACCACGTGTTTCCCGCCTGGGACGCGATTGCCGGGCAAATGATCTGCACCGCGCTGCTGGCGGCGCTGCGCCATCGCGACCGGCATGGTGTGGGCCAACTCGTCACGCTGGCGCTGAAGGACGTCGGGCTGGCGATGCTGGGCCACCTTGGCATGCTGGCTGAGGTGCAAGTCAATGGCGTCGATCGGCCGCGTTACGGCAACCACCTGTACGGCGCCTTCGGTCGCGACTTCGTCACACGTGACGGCGAGCGGGCAATGGTCGTCGGCCTCACCGACATGCAGTGGGCCTGCTTGCTGAAGGCCACCGGCATGGCATCGGCGGTCTCGGCACTGGCCGCGCGGCTGGATGTGAATCTGGACGACGAAGGCCACCGCTTCCATGCGCGCGATGCCCTGGCGGCGCTGTTCGAGCCCTGGTTCGCCGCGCGCACGCTGGCCGAAGTGGCCGCCGTCTTCGAAACCCAACGCGTCACCTGGGGCCCCTACCGCAGCGTGCGCCAGGCGATCGAGCGCGACGCCGACCTGTCCACCGCGCACCCCATGTTCTCGATGCTGCAGCAGCCAGGCATCGGCACCTACCTCGCCCCGGCGTGCCCGCTCGACTTCAGCGCCGTGCCTCGCCTGCCCGCCGCACCGGCACCCGCGCTCGGCCAGCACACCGACGAGATCCTGCTCGAGGTGCTGCGCCTGTCCTCGGCCCAGGTCGGTGCGTTGCACGACGCCGGCGTCGTGGCCGGCCCGTCGGCTTGACCCTTCAGTCATCAACCATTGCGAAAGCCTGCATGAAACTGCCCAACACCTACTACAAGCCGCTGGCCATCGGCGCGCCGGCACCGTTGCGCGAACTGCCGGTGCGGCCCGAGCGCGTGGTGCACTTCTTCCCGCCGCACATCGAAAAGATCCGCGCCCGCCTCACCGACACCGCGCGCCTGGTCGACGTGCTGTGCGGCAACCTCGAAGACGCCATTCCCCTGGACGCCAAGGAGGCGGCGCGCGCGGGCTTCATCGAAGGCGTGCGCCAGGCCGACCTGGGCGACACGGGCTTGTGGGTGCGCGTGAACTGCCTGAACAGCCCCTGGATCCTGGACGACCTGGCGCAGATCGTCGCAGGCGTGGGCCAGCGGCTCGACGCCGTGATGATCCCCAAGGTCGAAGGCCCCTGGGACGTGCACTTCGTCGACCAGTACCTGGCGCTGCTGGAGGCCCGCCACGGCATCAAGAAGCCGATCCTCATCCATGCCCTGCTCGAAACTGCAGAAGGTGTGAAGAACGTCGACGCAATAGCCACTGCCAGCCCGCGCATGCACGGCATGAGTCTGGGGCCGGCCGACCTCGCGGCTTCGCGCGGCATGAAGACCACGCGCGTGGGTGGCGGCCACCCGGGCTACGGCGTGCTGGCCGACCCGGTCGAAGGTCAGAGCGAGCGCAGCTATGCCCAGCAGGACTTGTGGCACTACACCTTTGCGCGCATGGTGGACGCGTGCGCGGCCAGCGGCATCCGCGCCTTCTACGGGCCGTTCGGCGACCTGAAGGACGAAGCCGGCTGCGAGGCCCAGTTCCGCAACGCCTTCATCATGGGCTGCGCAGGAGCCTGGTCGCTGGCGCCGAACCAGATCGCGATCGCCAAGCGCGTGTTCAGCCCCGATGTAAAGGAAGTGCTGTTCGCCAAGCGCATCCTGGACGCCATGCCCGACGGCACCGGCGTGGCGACGATCGACGGCAAGATGCAGGACGACGCCACCTGGAAGCAGGCCAAGGTGATGGTCGACCTGGCGCGGCTCGTGGCGCGCAAGGACCCGGCTCTGGCGCAAGCCTACGGGTTCGAGACCGGGGCGCCTTGATGACGACCCAGACCCCCATCAAGACGAACCCGGGAAACTTCTTCGAAGACTTCCGGCTCGACCAGCACCTGGTGCACGCGCCGCCGCGCACCGTCACCGCCGGTGACGTCGCGGTCTACCAGGCACTGTTCGGGTCGCGCTTCGCGGTGAACTCGTCCGACCCCTTCGCGCGCACGCTGGGTCTGCCCGGGGCGCCGGTCGATTCGATGCTCGCCTTCCATCTGGTCTTCGGCCGCACGGTGGCCGATGTGTCGTTGAATGCGATCGCGAACCTGGGCTACGCCGGTTGCCGCTTCGGCGCGCCGCTGTACCCCGGCGACACGCTGGTCAGCGACTCGCGCGTCATCGGCCTGCGCCAGAACAAGGATGGCAAGACCGGTGTCGTCTACGTCCACTCGACGGGGGTGAACCAGCGTGGCGAGACGGTGCTGGACTACACCCGCTGGGTGATGGTGAGGAAGCGCGACCTGGACGCTCCAGCGCCCGAGCCCGTCGTGCCCGTGCTGCCCGACCACGTGCCGACCAGCGACCTTTACTGCCCGTTCACCTTGGCGCCCGGCGCTTACGACACATCGCGTTCGGGCAGCGAATTCCTGTGGGACGACCACGCGGTGGGCGAGCGCATCGACCACGTCGACGGCATGACGATCGAAGAGGCCGAGCACATGCTGGCGACAAGGCTGTACCAGAACACCGCCAAGGTGCACTTCAACCAGCATGTCGAACGCGAAGGCCGCTTCGGCAAGCGCATCGTCTACGGCGGGCACGTCATCAGCCTGGCGCGCGCACTGTCGTTCAACGGGCTGGCCAATTCACTCGCCATCACCGCCATCCACGGCGGGCGGCACGCCGCGCCCAGCTTCGCGGGCGACACCCTTTACGCCTGGTCGGAAGTGCTGTCGCGCGACGCGCTGCCCGGCCGCAGCGACATCGGCGTGCTGCGATTGCGCACGGTGGCCACCAAAGACCGCGCCTGCGCCGACTTCCCGGGCTGCGATCCCGCCGTGGCCGACCCGGCCGTGGTGCTCGACCTTGACTACTCGGTGCTGATGCCGCGCCGCCACTGAGACCGGCCGTCACGGCTTCAGCCCAACCCCACACCCGACGACCGCACGACCGCAGGAATGAACGACATCACCACCCCCCCGAAGCGCAGCACGTCATTACCAACCGCCCACGTCAACCCCGTGCGCAGCCGCGCCGAATGGGAACGCCAGCGCGCAGCCGCCCTGGCCGACCCCGGCGCGTTCCACGGCGCCATCGCCCGGCGGCAGATCCATTGGTTCGTCACCGGCGTCGCCGCAGAATCTGGCGTGGGCGCGGCCGGCGCATGGCTGCAGTTCGACGACGCGACAGCCCGCTGGACCGGCTGGGACGCCGCCAGCGGCGCAGCGGTCACCGCCGACCTCGGGGCCGGCTTCGAGCCCTGGCAGCGCGCCTTCAACGCCGACGACCCGCCGCACTGGAAGTGGTTCGAGGGCGGAGCCACCAACGCCTGCTTCAACGAGGTCGACCGCCATGTGCTGGCAGGCTTCGGCGCCGAGGCCGCCTTTCTGTTCGAAGGCGACCGCTGGGACATGTCGCAGGACGGTGGCCGCGGAGCGCCGGTGGACGCCCACGCCATCTCGCGCAAGACCTTGCTGCTGGAAACCGCCAAGTGCGCCCTGGCGTTGCAGGCCCTGGGCCTGAAGGCCGGCGACCGCATCGCGCTGAATCTGCCGAACATTCCGGCGCAGTTGTACTGGACCGAAGGCGCCAAGCGGCTGGGCATCGTCTACACGCCGGTGTTCGGCGGCTTCAGCGACAAGACGCTGTCCGACCGCATTCACGACGCTGGCGCGCGCATCGTCATCACCGCCGACGGCGGCTACCGCAACGCGCAGATCGTTCCCTTCAAGACGGCCTACACCGACCCGGCGCTCGACGACTATGTGCCGGTGGCCACGGTGCGCGCCACCATCGCCCAGCGCCTTGCTACGTTGGCTATGGGCGAGGCCGATGTGCAGCAGGTGCTGGCCACGGTGGACGACACCCTGGCCGGTGAGGTGACGGTGCAGCGCAGCGACGCCATGCGCGGCGTGGGCCGTGCGCTGCGCGACCTGGGCCGCACGGGCCGCTTGAATGCGGCACAGGCCTCGCGCGTGCGCACCTCCGTGGCCGAGGCGCTGGTGGCCACCCCACCGCGTGTCGATGCGGTGGTGGTGGTGCGCCACACCGCGCAGGCCGACCTGGTGTGGCGGCCAGAGCGTGACCGCTGGAGCCACGAGCTCACCGCTGCCGCCGGCACCACGCTGCTGAAAGCCGCCCGTGCCGCGGGCTTCGCCGTGGCCGACGAGGCTGCGCTGCTGGCCCTGCCCGACGCCGACTTCGTGCGCGCCATCTGGGCCGCCGCGCCGCCGGTGCCGCTGGACGCCGAGTTCCCCTTGTTCTTCATCTACACCAGCGGCTCGACCGGCAAGCCCAAGGGCGTGGTGCATGTGCACGGCGGCTACACGGCCGGTGTGGCGCACACGATGAAGGTCGCCTTCGACGCGCGGCCGGGCGACGTGGTCTACGTGGTCGCCGACCCCGGCTGGATCACGGGCCAGAGTTACATGCTCAGCGCGACCATGACCACGCGCTGCACCGGCATCCTGGGCGAAGGCGCGCCGACCTTCCCGCATGCCGG
>JANMYQ010000216.1:0-2430 GCA_031382215.1 Methylibium sp. | reverse complement strand
GGGTTCCTTTGGCACCTTGTAAAGCGGAGGGAACACAGCGCTTCGACTGCTTTGTTTTCGCGAAGATGGTGGGCTACAGTTTGTGAGATGTGCGGCCTAACGTTTGAGCTAACCTGCACTTTGCGGCGGGCCGAGTTTGGGCTCTAATTTTGGCCAAAACTTGGACCGCCGCAAAGTGTCAGGTTGAGCGAATGGTTAGGCGTCGTGCGCCGGGAGACTGGCGAGTTGTCGTGTCGGAAGGAGACATACGCTGAAGGAGTAGCGTAAGCGTTCCGCAAACCCCACCCTTGCGCCGTTGATGACGGCGTGCTGAGGTGGTTTTATGCCGCAGCGACGACGGTGGTGATGGCGAAAGCACCAGCGGGCGCGACGATCTCGATGGCTGGGCGCCAGTTGTGCGGCAACAATTGCGCCAGGTCGCGATTCTTCAGCGTGGGCAGCCGCTCGAAGACGTCCTTGAGGTAGGCCCACGGATCGTGCCCGTTGAGCTTGGCCGATTCGATCAGGCTCATTAGGACAGCCGCACGCTCTCCGGCCAACTGCGATCCCACGAACAACCAGTTTTTTCGTCCAACCGCCAGCGGCCGGATCGCGTTCTCGGCCGCGTTGTTGTCGATGGGCACCGCCCCGTCGTCCAGGAATTGCGTGAGCGCCGTCCAATTGCTCAACGCATAGTCGATCACCTTGGCCGTGGCATCGGCCTTGGCCAACAACTGGCGCTGCGTCGTCAACCAGCCGTGCAGCGCTTGGGCCACCGGTTTGGATTGCAACTGCCGAATCTGCAGCCGATCACCCGGCTTGAGCAGCTTGGCATCGCGCTCGATCTCGTAGAGCTTGGCGATCAGCGCCACGGCCTTGCCGGCAATCTGGCTGCCATTGAGCGTGAACGCCTCGAACAGCTTTCTTCGGGCGTGCGCCATACAGAATGCGGCCGTGATGCCTTGTCGATGCAAGGCGTGATAGCCCGAGAAGTCGTCAGTCACCAGCGTGCCGCTGAACTCACCCAACACGCGCCGGGGGTGTTCGCCCGCCCGGCTGAGGGTGAAGTCGTAGAGCACTGCCCTTTGTGCCTCGAAGTCCGTCGTGCGGTACACCCACACGTAGGCCTTTTTGGTCTTGCCCCGGCCTGGGGCCAGCAGCGCCACTGGCGTCTCGTCGACATGGATCACGCCGTGACCGAGGATGAAGTCTTTGAGCGCTGCAGCCAGCGGCGCCAGGCGCACCCCGCAGATGCCCAGCCACTGCGCCATGCTCGAGCGCGGGATGTGCACGCCTGAGCGGGCGTAGATCTCGGTCTGGCGGTACAGGGGCAGGTGGTCGTCGATCTTGGCGATGGCCACTTGTGCCAGCAGGCCGGCAGCCGGAATGCCCTTGTCGATCATCTGCGCGGGCATCGGTGCAGCTTGAATCGTCTGGCAGCACGCGCAGGCAAACTTGCCTCGGATGTTGCGCAGCACGAAGAATTGGGCCGGCACGCAGTCGAGTTGTTCGCTGACTTCTTCGCCGATGCGCGTGAAGGCCTCGCCGCAAGTGCAGTGCGTGGCCCCAAGGTCGTGGTGGCGATCCACGCGCGGCAGGTTTGCGGGCAGCGCCTGGCGCACGGCTTTGCGCTTGCTGCGCGGCGCTGCGGGCGGTTTGGCGGCCGCAGCCTTGGCGGCCGCGTCCTCAGCTGCGGTATCGATCAGGATGGCGTCAAACAGCACGGCCTGGGTGGTGCTGTCCAGGCTCTCGGCCGAACTGCCGAAGCGCCAGCGCTTCAGGCGGGCAATCTCGAAGTTCAGCGCGTCGATCCTGGTCTGGCTGAACTTGATCTCGGCCTGCATGCGCCCGATCAAATCTCGCGACACCAGCACCGAATCGTCGCTGGGGGACGTCTGAGGTGCTGGTGTATCCGAGGCTTCGAGCATGGCCAAAGTATCTGCCTCGCGCGCGTGCGCGAGAAGACAGACATTCACCAATGGACAAACTTGCATCTAGACTGGCCTAGACGCGCCGCTCAGATCACCGTGATCGGCTTGGGGGCCGAGGTGCTCAGGCGCTGCCACGGCAGGCCCGCCACCAGCCAGTCGAACTGCTCGGGGGTGAGCGTCATGGACCCCGCCGCGTCCTGCGGCCAGGCAAAGCCAGCGGCCTGCAGCCGGCGCGTGCACAGCCACATCCCCACGCCGTCGTACACCAGCACCTTCAGCCGGTCGGCGCGGCGGTTAGCGAACACGTAGGCGCAGTGCGGCTGCGCGCCGCCGACAAAGCCGCGCACCACTTGCCCCAGCAGCACGTCGATACCCCCGCGCAGGTCGCTCACACCGAGCGCCAGCCAGACCGCGTCGACCCGGATCACCGGGTGAACTCGCGCAGCCAGCTCGCGAGCTCGCGGCTGTGCGCCAACGGCCAGTGCAGCTCGACGCGGCCAGCGCCCGCGCCAATGTCCAA
>JANMYQ010000213.1:0-32933 GCA_031382215.1 Methylibium sp. | reverse complement strand
CATGAAGAACAGCTGCCCCGTCACCGGCATGCCGGTGGTGAACATGTGGTGCGCCCAGACGATGAAGGACAGGATCGCGATCGACGCGGTTGCATACACCATCGAGGCATAACCGAACAGCGGCTTGCGCGCAAACGCCGGAATGATGGCGCTGACGATGCCGAAGGCCGGCAGGATCATGATGTAGACCTCGGGGTGACCGAAGAACCAGAAGATGTGCTGGTACATCACCGGGTCGCCGCCACCGGCGGGGTTGAAGAAGTGGGTGCCGAAGTGGCGGTCGGTCAAGGTCATCGTGATGGCGCCGGCCAGCACCGGCATCACCGCGATGAGCAAGAAGGCGGTGATCAGCCAGGTCCAGCAGAACAGCGGCATCTTCATCAAGGTCATGCCCGGCGCGCGCATGTTCAGGATGGTCACGATGATGTTGATCGAACCCATGATCGAGCTCGCACCCAGGATGTGCAGCGCGAAGATGCCGGCGTCCATCGACGGGCCCATTTGCAGGGTGAGCGGCGCGTACAGCGTCCAGCCCGCGGCGGGGGCGCCGCCGGGCATGAAAAACGACCCGACGATCGTGATGCCGGCCGGAATCACGAGCCAGAAGCTGAAGTTGTTCATGCGCGCGAAGGCCATGTCGGCCGCGCCGATCTGGAGCGGGATCATCCAGTTCGCAAAGCCCACGAAGGCCGGCATGATGGCGCCGAACACCATGATCAGCCCGTGCATCGTGGTGAGCTGGTTGAACAGTTGCGGGTTCACGAACTGCAGGCCGGGCTGGAACAGCTCGAGGCGGATCAGCAGCGCCAGGATGCCGCCGACGATCAACATCGTGAACGAGAACAACAGGTACATCGTGCCGATGTCCTTGTGATTGGTCGCATACACCCAGCGGCGCCAGCCGCTCGGCGCGCCGTGATCGTGGTCGTGATCGTGGGCATGCTCGCCGGGGTGGCCCAGAACTGCACTCATGACGGGTCCTTCGTTCAATGCTAAGAGTTACTTGCGGGCGGCAACGACTTCGGCGGGCTGGATCAGCTTGCCGGTCTTGTTGCTCCACGAATTCTTGGTGTAGGTCATGACGGCCGCGAGCTCGGTGTCCGACAGCTGCTTCCACGATGGCATGGCGCCGTTGTTGGCACCGTTGAGCAGGATCTGGATCTGCTTGGCGGGATCGTTGAGCACGATCTCGCTGCCGTCCAGCGGCTTGATCGGACCAGCGCCTTTGCCGCTGGCCTGGTGGCAGGCCGCGCAGTTGGCGGCGTAGATCTTCTCGCCGCGCTCGACCAGCGCGGCCAGTTCCCAGACCTTGTTCGGATCGTCGGCCGCAGCCGCCATTTCCTTCAGCTTGCCCTGCACCCAGGCGCTGTAGTCGGCCTGCGAAAGCACCTTCACGTGGATCGGCATGTAGGCATGTTCCTTGCCGCACAGCTCGGCGCACTGGCCGTAAAAGTCGCCGGTCTTCTCGGCGCGGAACCAGGTGTCGCGCACGAAGCCGGGGATCGCGTCCTGCTTGATGCCGAAGGCCGGCACCATGAAGGCATGGATCACGTCGTTGGCGGTGGTGATGATGCGAACCTTCTTGTCCACCGGCACCACCAGCGGGTTGTCGACCTTGAGCAGGTAGTTGTCGCCGGCCGGCTTGCCGGCGTTGGACATCTCGCGGTGGCTCACGTCAAGCGTCGACACGAAGCCGATGCCTTCGCCCTCACCCTTCAGGTAGTCGTAGCCCCACTTCCATTGCATGCCGGTGGTCTTGATCGTGAGGTCGGCCGCGCTGGTGTCTTTCATCGCCACCACCACCTTGGTGGCCGGCAGGGCCATCAGGATCACGATGATGAATGGCACGATCGTCCACGCGATCTCGACCTTGACGCTCTCGTGGAAGTTGGCCGCCTTGAAGCCTTTGGACTTGCGATGCTTCAGGATCGAATAGAACATCACCCCGAAAACGCCGAGGAAGATGACCGTGCAGATCACCAGCATGAAGTAGTGCAGCCAGATCTGGTCGCGCGCGATCTGCGTGACGGGCGGGTGCAGATCGAGCTGGTTCACGGCCGGGCCGCCGGGCAGACTGTTGACTGCCAGCGCGGCCTGCGTGGCCAGCGCCGCGCCCAGGGTCAGGCTGAACCGACCCAGCGGCCGCGCCGCTTTGCCCCAGAGTGCTTTCATCGTCTTCATGGTTGTCACTTCAGTTTTCGGATGGTTTGTTCGTCTCAGGTCGCCGCGTGCGCGACGTCCGGATGCCAGCGCCGCAATGCCCAGCGAAGTTCTTCGGCAAGTTGGCGGCGCAGCTCGGGGCGCACGAAGCGGCCAACGGCGATGCGGCGGCCCTGGCCCGACAGCTCGACCAGGGAACGGTCGCCGTGTTCGGGCTCGACCCGCACCCACGCCGGCTGGAATTCGATGCGTTCGGTGCGGCCACCGCTGGTGCTGACCACCGTGAGCGCCTCGCGGCCGAGCTGAATGTCTTCACCATCGGCCGCATGCCTGGCGTAGAAAAGCATGGCAACGCCGAGAACGAACACTTCGACGCCGGCAAACGGCAGCACCAAGGTGGCGCCCTGGTGCCAGAAGCCGCTGGCGATTCCCAGGGACAGCAGCGACAAGGCGATGTAGGTACCGAACAGGTGGCGCGGGGCCATCGAGCAGTTCTTCTTCAGCAGCCACTGCAGGGTTCGTTCGCCGGAGACGGGGTGGCGCGACTCGCTGGAAAAACGCGAACTGCGCGACAGGGGAACCGCTGCCTTCCCGATCAGGCGGGTGGGGATGCTTGCTGCCATTCCAGTCGTGATTGCGGTGAACTCTGCCCAGTTGCCGATGCCTGACGAGCGCCCTGCGGCGCGTTCGGCCACCGGGGGTCTCTCGGGCCCGAGGCCCAAACCAACTCAGGATTTTAGCGCACGGCACGCACGCTCAGGCCACAGCGATGCCCCTGATGCAACAAGGTAGCGTCGGCCTGAGCATGAGCCGCCTACCCTGCGCCATTTCATGGGCGCTTCGGTCCGGCGGCTCAAATCGAGCCGCGCGTCGATCGCACCATCGCACGCATGTCTTCCAGCGAGACCGTGGTCTGCTCGCCCGGCCGCACCCGGGGCGCCGCCTTGAACGCATGGCCGTAGGCGACTTCGAAGCTGAGAGCGATTTTGCCGTCGGCGCCGCGCAGGCCTTCCAGTTCGTTCAGCAAATGGTCGCGCCAGCGTGGCGTGCGCAGCCCGGCCAGACGCTGGGGCGCCGCATTGCCGCCGAGCGTGCGCAACTCGGCGAGCAGCGCCTGCGGGCTGTCCCAGCGCAGGCTCAGCACCTCCTGGTCCATCACCGGGTCGGCAAAACCGGCGTGTACCAGCATGTCGCCGAGGTCATGCATGTCGATGAAGGGCTGCGTCGGCGCGCCCCAGCCGAGGCGCTGGTACAGCGTGCGCAGTTCGCGCAGGGTGCCTGGGCCGAGGCACGAGAACATCACGAACCCGTCCACGCGCAACGCCTGCTGCCAGCGCTCGAACAGTGCCGGCGGGTCGGCCACTGCGTGCAGCATCATGTTGGCCCAGATCAGCTGGGCGCCGGCCGGCAGCGGGGCCGATTCGAGCTGCACCTCGACCGGGCTGCCACTCCAGCGGCGCGCCGTCCACCACGGCGCGCGCTCGTCTTGCCGGCTGCGTTCCACCAGCGCCGGCGTCGGCTCCAGAACCACCCGGCGCGCCTGCGGGTGGGCCTGCTGCAGCAGCGCCGCCGCGCTGGCACCACAGCGCCCCCACCAGTCGAGCACCAGCGCCGGCTTGAGGCGGATCAGCGCGAGCCGCTCGGCCATGCGCCGGGCCACCTCGGCATGCAACCAGGGCGCCTGTTCGGCACGCGCCAGGCGGCGCAGCGCCGCAGCGACGGCGGCTGGATCGAGGCCGCGTGCAACAGCTTTTTCGTCAGCGGGGGGCATGGGCGGGCAGTATATTGAGGCGGTGCTGTTCAGCCGCCTCTTCTCCTCGCCGCCACTGCGACTGACGCTGCCGCCGCTGCCCAGCCTGTGCGCCGTGTGCCATGGCTGGGGCTCGCAGCGCGTGTGTGCCGATTGCCTGGCGCGTTTCGCCCCGCTCACGCCGCGCTGCCGGCGCTGTGCGCTCGACGTGCCGGCCACCACCACCCCACTGTGCGGCAGATGCCTCGCCGACCCGCCGCCGTTCGTGCGCAGCGTGGCGGCGCTGGCCTACAGCCACCCGTGGGACGGCCTGATCACGCACTTCAAATTCCACGCCGCACTCGACCTCGCGCCGCTGCTGGCCGCGCGCCTGCTGGAGGCCGTGCAGTGCAGCGACGTGCCTCACCCGTCGCTGCTGCTGCCGGTGCCGCTGAGCCCGCAGCGCCTGCGCGAGCGCGGCTACAACCAGGCGTGGGAACTGACGCGGCGCCTCGGCCGCGCCCTGCACTGCCCGGCCGATGCTCGCCTGCTGCTGCGCGTGAAAGACAGCCCGCACCAGCTCGCGTTCCCGCGCGCGCAACGCGCGGCCAACGTGCGCGGCGCGTTTGCCGTGGAGCCGCTGCGCCGCAGCGAGCTGCGCGAACGGCACATCGCGCTGGTCGACGACGTGATGACCACCGGGGCCACCGCCGTCGAAGCGACCCGCGTGCTGCTCCAGGCCGGCGCCGCCAGCGTGCAGGTGTGGGTGGTGGGCCGCACGCCGCGGCCCGATTGAAGCAGCCCGCCCATGTTAAACATCGTGCTCGTGCATCCCGAGATCCCGCCCAACACCGGCAACGTGATCCGGCTGGCGGCCAACACCGGCTGCGCGCTGCACCTGGTCGAACCACTCGGCTTTTCGATGGATGACAAGTTGCTGGTGCGCGCCGGGCTCGACTACCACGAGTACGCCTCGGTGCAGCGGCACGCCTCGTGGGAGCGCTTCCTGGCCGACGCAGGCCCCGAACCGGCGCGCATGTTCGCCTTCACCACGCGCGCCAGCCGGCTGTTGGCCTCAGCCTTATGGCAGGCGGGCGACTGGCTGGTGTTCGGTTCCGAAACGCAGGGCTTGCCCGAGGCAGTTCGCGAGAGTTTTGCGCCGGCCCAGCGCGTAAGGCTGCCGATGCGCGCCGGCCAGCGCAGCCTGAACCTCAGCAACGCCGTGGCCGTGGCGGTGTTCGAGGCCTGGCGGCAGAACGGCTACGCGGGTGGCGTGTAGCAGCAAACGGTCGCCGGCCGCCCCGTTCTGCTCTGCCCGCCCTGCTCAAGCTTCGGGCCGCGCGTCGCGCCCCATCAGTTGCTCCAGCGCCTGCGCCGGCGAACAAGCGCCTTCGAGCACCGCCACCACGGCGCGCGTGATCGGCATGTCCACCTGCAGTGCCTGCGCACGCTGAAGCACCATCGCGGCGCTGTGCACGCCTTCGGCCACGTGGCCGAGTTCGCGCAGGATCTGCGCCAGCGGCAGCCCCTGCGCCAGCAGCAGCCCGACCTTGCGGTTGCGCGACAGTTCGCCGGTAGCAGTGAGCACCAAGTCGCCCAGCCCGCTCAAGCCCATGAAGGTTTCGGAGCGCGCGCCGAGTGCCAGCCCCAGGCGCGTCATCTCCGCCAGACCGCGGGTGATCAACGCGGCACGCGCGTTCAAGCCGAGCGCCATGCCGTCGGCAATGCCGGTGGCGATCGCCAGCACGTTCTTCACCGCACCGCCGACCTCGACGCCGACGATGTCGCTCGACGTGTAGATGCGCAGGCTGTCACTATGCAGCGCGGCCACGGCTTCCTGGCACAGCGCCGCATCACTGCTGGCCGCCACCAACGCGGTGGGTTGGCCGCGCGCCACTTCGAGCGCAAAACTCGGGCCCGACAGCACGCCCACTCGCGCCTGCGGGCACACGGCCTGCGCTACCTCGTGCCCGAGCCGGCCACGGCCACCCTCGAAGCCCTTGCACAACCACAGCAGTCCGGGTGCACCGGCCAGAGGCCGAGCGGGAAGGCGGCCCAGCACCTCGGCCAGCGCGGCCATCGGCGTGGCAATGATCAGCAAGCCGCCTTGAGCGTGGCGCAGCGCCGCAGCCAGGTCGGAGCTCACATTAAGCGCCGGCGGCAGCACCACGTCGGCGAGGTAACGAGGATTGCGGCGCATTGAACGCATGTGCGTCGCCTGGGCCGTGTCACGCGCCCACAACCAGGTGGCGTGCCGCGCCGCGGCGCTGGCCGCCAACGCGGTGCCCCACGCGCCGCCACCCAGAACGGTGAGGTTCACGTCAGGGGCACGTTGGCGCAGCGGCCGGTCAGTGCGGGCTGGTGATGATGGCCGGCCCGTTGGGCTGCGCGTTCTGGGCCTGCTGGGCTTCGAACATGGCCTGGAAGTTCACCTCCGACAAAAGCACCGGCGGGAAGCCGGCGCGCGTGCACACGTCGGAGACGATCGCGCGCAGGTACGGGTAGATGATGCCCGGGCAGGCGATGCCGATGATGGCCTGCAACTGGTCTTCCGGGATGTTGCGGATCTCGAAGATGCCGGCCTGCTTGGCCTCGACCAGGAACAGCACCTTGTCGCCGACCTTGGTGGTGACGGTGGCGGTGACGGTCACCTCGTAGATGCCCTCGGCGATCGGCGCGGCGCCCAGGCCGAGGTTGATGTCGACTTGCGGCTGAGCCTGCTCGAGCAGGATATGCGGCGAGTTGGGCTGCTCCAGCGACAGGTCCTTCAAGTAGAGGCGCTGAATCTGGAATACGGGGTTCTGGTTGTCGTCGGCCATGGGACTCTCGGGTTGGAATTGGGAGCCGGCGCGCCGCGCGGGCCGGGGGCGAATTATCGCCGCAGGGATTTCAAGTGGCCGAGCTCAGCAGCGGCATCAGCCCGCCGCGCTGGTCCAGCGCCACCAGGTCATCGCACCCCCCCACGTGGGTGCTGCCGATGAAGATCTGCGGCACCGTGCGGCGGCCGGTGAGCTGCACCATCACGTCGCGCTCGCCAGGGTGCAGGTCGACACGCACTTCGTCGATGGCCGTCACGCCGCGCTGGGCCAGCAGCGACTTGGCGCGCACGCAGTAAGGGCAGGTCTGCGTGGTGTACATCTTCACCGCTTGCATCGGGCCACTCATCATCAGGCCGCCGACTTTTCAAGCGGCAGGTTGGCTTCGCGCCAGGCCGCATTGCCACCGGCCAGCGCACGCGCGTTCTCGAAACCGAGCTTCTTCAGCGTTGCCACCGCGCGCCCCGAACGCGCGCCGGTGGCGCACATCACCACCAGCGGCAAGGCCTTGTTCTTGGGCAGTTCGCTGCTCGTCTCCAGGCTGGCCAGAGGAATGCTCTTGGCGCCGGCCGCGTGGCCGCTGGCGAATTCGGACGCCTCGCTGACGTCAATCAGCACCGCCTTCTCGCGGTTGATCAAGCGCACCGCCTCGGTTGGATTGACCTTGCCGCCACCAGCGCTCTGGCTGAACATCGGCCACAACAGCAAGCCGCCCGAGGTGAAGGCGGCGAGAAACAGAACCCAGTTGTCGACGAAGAATTTCACAGGCTGGCCAGACGAAGAATGAAAGACTGGAATTATAGAATTCGCCGACCATGGCACGCCCGGTGCTAGGCCAATCCCTCCACAGCTCAGCCCCATTCGCGGCCCCCACCATGCACAAACTCGTCCTTGTTCGCCACGGTGAATCGACCTGGAACCTGGAAAACCGCTTCACCGGCTGGACCGATGTGGACCTCACGCCCACCGGCGTGGCGCAGGCCCAGCAGGCCGGCCGGCTGCTGAAGGCCGAAGGCTACGAGTTCGACCTGGCCCTCACCTCGGTGCTCAAACGCGCCCTCTGGACCCTGTGGCACTTGCTCGACCAGATGGACCGCACCTGGGTGCCGGTGCGCAACTCCTGGCGCCTGAACGAGCGCCACTACGGCGCACTGCAAGGCTTGAACAAGGCCGAGACGGCGAAGAAATTCGGCGACGAGCAGGTGCTGGTCTGGCGCCGCAGTTACGACACTCCGCCGCCGGTGCTGGCCGCGGACGACCCGCGCTGCGAGCGCAGCGACCTGCGTTATGCCGGGCTGGACCCGGCGGACGTGCCGCTGACCGAGTGCCTGAAAGATACCGTCGCACGCGTGATGCCGTTCTGGAACGACACCGTGGCGCCAGCGGTGCGCTCGGGCCAGCGGCTGGTGATCGCGGCGCACGGCAACAGCATCCGCGCGATCGTGAAGTACCTCGACGGGATTTCCGACGACGCGATCGTCAACCTGAACATTCCGAACGGCATTCCGCTGGTCTATGAACTTGACGCGAACCTGAAGCCGATCCGCAGCTACTACCTGGGTGACGCCGAAGCCGCGGCCAAGGCGGCCGCGGCGGTGGCCAACCAAGGCAAGAAGGCGTAGTCATGGCAAGGGATAGAGCAAAGCCGAGCCGATCTGCGCCTGCAGCCGCTCGGCAAGCGCGCGCCGCTCCAGGTGGCGCGTGCCCTCGGGCAGCAGCATCTGCACGTGCACCTTCAGGCCGTCGGCACCCACCACCCACCCGACCGACTGCGCCAGGCTGGTGTCGCCCACGTAGGCCGCCGCCGGGCTGATGGCGTGGCGCCGGTCGCTGTAGCGCAGCGCGATCGGCTGCACCGGCACCTCGGTGGCTATGGCCGCCTGCAACAGGTTGGCGTGAAACGGCAGCAGCGCGTGGCCGTCGGCGGTGGTGCCCTCGGGGAATACCGCCACGGTTTCGCCGGCGCGCAGTGCTTCGGCCACCTGGTGCACCACGCGCAGCGCGTCGCGTTTGCGTTCGCGCTCGATGAACAAGGTGCCACCGCAGGCCACCATCCAGCCGATGAACGGCCAGTGCCGCACGTCGGCCTTCGACACGAAACGAGCCGGGTGCACCGCGTTGATGGCCAGGATGTCGAGCCAGGACACATGGTTGGCAACGAACAGCACCGGGCCGCTGCGCGCCGTGCCGCTGGTCTGCAAGGTGATGCCCAGCACGGCGAGCATCTGCGCCGACCAGCGGTGCACGATGTGCATGCGCCGCGGCGGCTTCAGGAACGGAAACACCAGCGCGCAGATCGCGGCGCCATACAGCGAATGCACGATCACCCGCGCCAGGCGCCAGAGCGCGCGCAGGGCCTTCAAGTGCGGCGGCTCTTCAAGTGAGGCGGCTCTTCAACTGCGAGGCTGCTCGAACGCCACGGTGCCGCCCACCACAGTGGCCTGCACCCGGCCCTGCAGCTCGTGACCGGTGAACGGCGTGTGCTTGCCCTGGCTGCGCAGGGCATCGGGTGCCACGCTCCAGCGCTCTTCTGCATTGAACAGGCACAGGTCGGCGACGCCGCCTTCGACCAGCCTGCCGGCACTCGACCCCAGCGTGCCCAGCGCGGTGCCGAGCACGCGCACCGGCCCGGCCGTCACTGTGGCCAAGGTGGCGGGCAGGGACAGGCCACATTCGGCACCCCATTTCAGCGCCAACGACAGCAGCAGCTCCAGCCCGGTGGCGCCGGGCTCGCTTTCGGCGAACGGCAGGTTCTTGGCATCGGCATCGACCGGCGTGTGGTCGCTGACCAGCGCGTCGACGGTGCCGTCGGCCAACGCGGCGCGGATCGCGTCGCGGTCGCGCTGCTGGCGCAGCGGCGGCGTCAGGCGCATCGCGGCGTTGAAGTAGCCGATGTCCAGGTCGGTCAGGTGGAGCTGGTTCACGCTCACGTCGCAACTTACCGGCAGGCCTTCGGCCTTGGCGCGCCGCACCAGCTCGATGCCGGCCGCGCTGCTCAGCCGGCACAGGTGCACGCGCGCGCCGGTGTCGCGCACCAGCTCGAAAATGGTGTTGAGCGCGATCGTCTCGGCAATCACCGGCACACCCGACAGCCCCATGCGTGTGGCCAGCGCGCCCTTGGCCGCCACGCCGTTGCCCAGGAAGGCATCGTTCGCGCGCAGCCACACGGTGTAGCCGAAGGTCGCGGCGTATTGCAATGCGCGGTGCAGCACCAGGGTGTCCTTCACCGCCACGTCGGCATGCGAGAAGCCGACGCAGCCGGCCTCGGTCAGCTCGGCCATTTCGGTCAGCGCCTCGCCCTGCAGGCCACGCGTCAACGCGCCGAGCGGATAGAGATGCGCCAGGTTCAAGCTGCGGGCGCGGAACTTCAGCATCTCCACCAGGCCGGGCTCGTCGAGCACCGGCTCGGTGTCGGGCGGGCACACCAGGCTGGTCACGCCACCCGCCACGGCGGCGGCCATTTCCGATTCGAGCATGCCCTCGTGTTCATGGCCGGGCTCGCGCAGGCGCACCGCCAGGTCCACCAGGCCGGGTGCCACGACCAGGCCCATCGCGTCGATCGTGCGGTGGGGGGCAAAGTCGGCGCTCACGCGGCCGAGCGACATGATGCGCCCGGCCGCGATGGCCACGTCGCCCTGCCCGTCCAGGCCCGAGGCCGGGTCGATCAGTCGGCCGTTCTTTATCAGGATCTTCATCGTCGCTGATCCTCAGGCGTTGTTGCCAGCGATGATCGACATCACCGCCATGCGCACCGCGATGCCGAAGGTCACCTGCGGCAGGATCACGCTCTGGCGGCCGTCGGCCACCGACGAGTGGATTTCGACGCCGCGGTTGATCGGACCCGGGTGCATCACGATCGCGTCGGGCCGGGCCAGTGCGAGCTTCTCGGGTGTCAGGCCGTAGGTCTTGGAAAACTCGCTCGCGCTGGGCAGCATCGCGCCGCTCATGCGTTCGTTCTGCAGGCGCAGCATGATGATCACGTCGGCGCCGCGAATGCCTTCGTTCATGTCGTGACACACGCGCACGCCCATCTCGCGCAGGTCGCTCGGCACCAGGGTCTTGGGGCCGACGGCGCGGATCTCGGGCACACCCAAGGTGGTCAGCGCATGGATGTCGGAGCGCGCCACGCGCGAATGCACGATGTCACCGACGATCGCCACGGTGAGCTGGCTGAAGTCTTTCTTGAAATGCCGGATCGTGTACATGTCCAGCAGCCCCTGCGTCGGGTGCGCATGCCGGCCGTCACCGGCGTTGACCACGTGCACGTGCGGCGCGCAGTGCTGCGCGATCAGGTAGGGCGCGCCGCTTTCGCCGTGGCGCACGACGAACATGTCGGCATGCATCGCCGACAGGTTGGCAATGGTGTCGAGCAGGCTCTCGCCCTTGGCGGTGCTGGAGCGCGCGATGTCGAGGTTGATGACGTCGGCACTCAGCCGCTTGGCCGCGATCTCGAAGGTGGTGCGGGTGCGCGTGCTGTTCTCGAAGAACAGGTTGAACACGCTTTTGCCGCGCAACAACGGCACCTTCTTGACCTCGCGATCGTTGACCGACAGAAAGGTGCCTGCGGTGTCGAGGATGTGCTGAAGCACGGCCGGCGGCAGGCCCTCGATGGACAGCAGGTGGATCAGCTCGCCGTGCTTGTTGAGCTGGGGGTTGTTGCGCATCGTCAGTGCCGCCCGGCCGCCGTGGGCCACGGAGGGGCCCACTTTCGTGGACCCGGGCACTGACCGCCCCCTCGGGGGGCAGGAGCGAAGCGACGTGGGGGTTGTTTCATCGTCAGGCGCCCGGCTGGATGTCGAAGCTGAAGCGGCCGTCGTCGCCGCGCACCAGCCGCAGGCGCTGCTCGCGCGGCAGTGCGATGCGGGCGGCCGAATACGCCGCACTCATCGGCAGCTCGCGCCCGCCACGGTCGACCAGCACCGCCAGCGTGACGCTGGCCGGGCGGCCGAAGTCGAACAGCTCGTTGACCACCGCGCGGATCGTGCGGCCGGTGTAGAGCACGTCGTCGATCAGCAGGATCGCGCGGCCGTTCACGTCGAACGGCAGGCGGGTGTGGTCGGCCCCGGCGGTCAGGCCGCGCGAGCCGAAGTCGTCACGGTGCAGCGCGCTCGAGATCACGCCGTGTTCACCCGGCAATTGCAGGTCGCGCTGCAGCCGCTCGGCCAGCCAAGCGCCGCCGGACCAGATGCCCACGATCACGCTGCTCGGTTGCAGCAGCGCGCGCACGCCGGCCACCAGCTCGGCGTAGAGCGCTTCGGCGTCGAGGTGCAGGCTGCTCATTCGAGCGTTCCCAGAAACTGTTCAAGGATGATCGCGGCCGATGCCGCGTCCACGTCGGCGGCGCCCAGGGAATGCGCTTCGGTGGTGGTGTAGCGCTCGTCGACCTGGTGAACCGGCAGATGGAAGCGGCCGTGCAACTGGTTCGCAAACCGGCGCGCCCGGCGCGTGTTGTCGTGCTCGGCGCCATCGGGATGGAAAGGCACACCGACGACCAATCCGTCAGGCTTCCACTCGGTGACGAGTTTGCCGATGGCAACAAACCGTTCGTCACCCTGCGCGGCCACGGTGGTCAGCGGCTGAGCGTTCCGAGTCAGTGAATTGCCGGTCGCAACACCAATGCGTTTGGTGCCGAAGTCGAACGCCAGAAACGAATGCAGGGAAACCGCTTGCGCGAAGCCGGTCGATGCGCTCATGCGTGGCCGGCTTCCTGGCTCAACATCCGCGGGTCAATGCCCAGCAAAGACAGCGCCTTGTCATACCGCTGCTCCACCGGCGTGTCGAAGATGATGCCCGGCTCGGCGTTGACGTTGATCCAGCCGTTGCGGCTCATCTCGTCTTCGAGCTGCCCCGCGCCCCAGCCGCTGTAGCCGAGCGTGACCAGAATCTTCTTCGGCCCGGCACCATGCGACAGCGCCTCCAGCACATCTTTGCTGGTGGTCATCTCGAGCCCGCCGGGGATCTGCAGCGACGAGTTGTAGTGGCCACCCTCGCCACCCTCGCCGCCCAGGCGCTCGTGCAGCACGAAACCGCGCTCGGTCTGCACCGGCCCGCCGAAGTAGACCGGCGCTTCGGCCAGGTCTTCACGGTCGAGCGACAACTCCACCTTCTCGAACAGATTCTTCAGCTTGATGTCGATCGGCTTGTTGATCACCAGCCCGAGCGCGCCCTTCTCGTTGTGCTCGCACAGGTAGACCACGGTGCCGGCAAAGGTGCCGTCGCCCATGCCCGGCATGGCAATCAGGAACTGATTCGTGAAGTTGACGGGCTCGGACGGCATGGGGGCATTTTATTCCTGAGGCAGACTGCGCGGCATGAAAAAGCCCTTGCAGCGCGCCCTCGTCTGGTTCCGGCGTGACTTGCGCACCGCCGACAACGCCGCGCTGCACCACGCGCTGAAGGCCGCCCAGCAGGTCTGGTGCGTGTTCGTCTACGACCGCGAGATCCTCGACCCGTTGCCGCGCGCCGACCGCCGGGTCGAGTTCATCCACGCCTGCATCCAAGACCTGGATCGGCAACTCGCCGCACTCGGCGCCGGCCACGGACACAACGAGGTCCGGCTGATCGTGCGGCACGGCGGGGCCATCGACGAGATCCCGACGCTGGCCACCCAGCTCGGCGTTCAAGCCGTCTACGCCAGCCACGACGACGAGCCCGCCGCGCTGCGGCGCGACACGACGGTGCGCGAGGCACTGGCCGGCCTGGGCATCGCGCTGCACACCGGCAAGGACCACGTGGTGTTCGAACGCAGCGAGCTGCTCACCGGCAGCGGCAAACCTTACGCAGTGTTCACGCCGTACAAGAACGCCTGGCTGAAGAAGCTGGAGCCGTTTTTCGTCAAGGCCTATCCCGTCGAACCGCATGCGGGCAGCCTGGCCCCGCTGCCCGCGGAGCTGAGCGCCGAGGCCAGCGCCGAACTGCCCAGCCTGGAAGCGCTGGGCTTCGAGCCGACGAACCTGAAGGCGCTGAACATCCCCACCGGCAGCGCCGGCGCGCAGCAGTTGCTGGCCGACTTCATGCCGCGCATGGCGGCCTACGATGAGACGCGCAACTTCCCCGCGATCAAGGGGCCGAGCTACCTGTCGGTGCACCTGCGCTTCGGCACGGTCTCGATCCGCGAGCTGGCGCATGCGGCGTTGCAACAAAGCGGCCAAGGGGCGCAAGTCTGGCTTTCCGAGCTGGTGTGGCGTGACTTCTACCACCAGATCCTGCACCACCACCCACGCGTGATCGGCGCCTGCTTCAAGCCCGAGTTCGACCGCATCGAATGGGAACAAGGCCCGCAGGCCGAGGCGCTGTTTGCCGCCTGGTGCGAGGGCCGCACCGGCTACCCGCTGGTGGACGCGGCAATGGCGCAGATCAACCAGACCGGCTACATGCACAACCGGCTGCGCATGGTGGTGGCGAGTTTTCTGGTGAAGGACCTGGGGCTGGACTGGCGCTGGGGCGAAGCCTACTTCGCATGCCACCTGAACGACTTCGACCTGGCCGCCAACAACGGCGGCTGGCAGTGGGCGGCTTCGACCGGCTGCGATGCGCAGCCGTGGTTCCGCATATTCAACCCGCTGCGGCAGAGCGAAAACTTCGACCCCGCGGGCAAGTTCATCCGTCGCTACCTGCCGCAGTTGGCGGCCCTGCCCGACGCGGCGATCCACGCTCCGTGGGCGGCGCGGCCGGTCGATCTGCTCGCAGCAGGGGTGGTGATCGGCAAGGACTACCCGGCCCCGGTGGTGCAACATGAAGAAGCGCGCCAGCGTACGCTGGCGCGGTTTCAGGTCGTCAAAGGTTCGAGCCCGCCGCCTGGCTGAACCAGGGGGGTCGACCGGTCAGGCGGCCGAACCCGCCGACGTGTAGTGCCCGATCAGCGCCAGCAGGTCTTCTTCCGAATAGGGCTTGCCGAGGTAGTGATCGACGCCCAGCTCGGACGCGTACTCACGGTGCTTCTGCGCGATGCGCGAGGTGATCATGATCACCGGCAGTTCGCGCAGCCGGGTATCGCTGCGGATGTTGCGGACCAGGTCGAAGCCGTCCATGCGCGGCATCTCGATGTCGGTCAGCACCACCTGCGGCAATTCTTCGACCAGCCGCTCCAGCGCGTCCATGCCGTCCTTGGCCAGCGCCACGCGGTAGCCCTCGCGCACCAGCAGGCGCTGGGTCACGCGGCGCACGGTCAGCGAGTCGTCCACCACCAGGATCAGCGGCGCCGCCACCAGGGCCGGCTCGCCGACGTCTGGCAGACCCGGCGCGCGCGCCGGCGCGTGCAGCGCCGCGTCGGTGGCGCTGCGGGCCGCCGCGCCGTACAAGGTGGCCAGCGCCACCGGGTTGTAGATCAGCGCCACGGCGCCCGAAGCGAGCAGGGTCACGCCGGCCAGGCCGGGCAGGCGCGAGAGTTGCGGGCCGAGGTTCTTGACCACCACTTCCTGGTTGCCCAGCACTTCGTCCACATGCAACGCAATGCGCTGCTGCGCACTGCGCACCACCACCACCGAGCGCGTGCGGCCGGTATTTTCCAGCGCCACCGGGCCGATCTGCAGCAACGCCCCGAGCCAGTAGAAAGGCATGGCCCGATCGCCCAGGATGAACACACCGCTGGCATGCGCCTCGTCGATCTCGGCCGGCGTGCTGCGGCGCACGATCTCGATCAGGGTGGATGGCACCGCCACGGTCGTGTCGCCGCAGCGCAGCATCACCACCTGCGTCACCGCGGTCGTCAGCGGCAGCACCAGCTTGAACGACGTGCCCTGCCCCGCCGCGGTGGCGGTTTCGACCCGGCCGCCGATGGCATTGACCTCGGAGCGCACCACGTCCATGCCGACGCCGCGGCCGGCCAGTTCGGTCACCGTGTCGGCGGTCGTGAAGCCGGGGGTGAAGATCAGGTTGGCGAGTTCGGCATCGGTATAGGGCACGTCGCGTTCGAGCAGGCCCATCGCCTCGCCCTTGGCGCGAATGCGCGCCAGGTTCAGGCCCGCGCCGTCGTCGCGCACTTCAACGCCGACTTCATTGCCCTCTTGCGACAGCATCATCGTGATGGTGCCGGTCGGGTCCTTGGCCGCAGCGCTGCGCACTTGGGGCGCTTCGATGCCGTGTGTCACGCAATTGCGCAGCAGGTGTTCGAAGGTGCCTGTCATGCGGTCCAGCACGCCGCGGTCGACTTCGATCGAGCCGCCGGTGATGTCCAGCCGCACCTGCTTGCCGGTTTCCTTGGCAGCCTGGCGCACCACCCGGTAGAGCCGGTCGGACAGGCCTTCGAACTCGACCATGCGGGTGCGCAGCAGGTCGTCCTGCAGTTCGCGCGTCATGCGCGCCTGGGCCACCAGTTCGTCTTCGGTGCTTTCGAGAGAGCGCTGCAGGTTGCGCTGCACAGTGGCCACGTCGTTGACCGATTCGGCCATCATGCGCGTCACTTCCTGGAAGCGCGTGAAGCGGTCGAACTCCAGCGGGTCGAAAGCCTTGTCGGCCGCCTTGGCCGCCTCCAGGCGCGAACTCATCTGCGTTTCGGCTTGCAGCTCGATGTCACGCAACTGCAGGCGCAGGCGTTCGAGGTTGTCGGTCAGGTCACCGAGCGAGCCCTTGATCTGGCTCACCTCGGTTTCGATGCGCGAGCGCGTGATGCTCACCTCGCCGGCCTGGTTGACGAGCCGGTCGAGCAGCGGAGCACGCACGCGCACTGCAGATTGCGTCACGCTGTGCGGGCGCTCCGGCGCGGCCTTGGCGCCCATGGACGAAGCAAACTGCGACCAGTCGATGCCGGGCAGATCGTTCGGGCGCGCGACGTCGGGGTGCACCTTGGCGACCGGCACCGGCTGTGCGTCGGTCTCGGGCTTGGTGGCCTGAGCGGCCTCAGCGGCCTCAGCGACTTTTGCGGCTTCGACAGCGCCAGGCGCTTGCTCGCGCGGCGCGGCCACCGGCTGCGGCTGCACCGGCGGTTGCACCAGCGGCTGCACGAGCAGCTGCGGCGGCGGCACCGGTGGCACCTGCGGCACCAGCGTCAACACCGGCGCGGCCGGGATGTCCTGGATCGCCTCGGCCGCATCGGCGTGGGCCTGGGCGTCCCGGGTCCGCATCGCGTCGAAGAGCTGAGACAGCGAATCACAATTACTCTGCAGGTCTTCGATCTCGTCACCGGCCGGGTGGGGTTGCGCGAGAAGGTGCTCGATGCGGGTTTCGAGCCGATGCGACATCTCGCCCAGGCGCATCGCGCCGGCAAGGCGCGCGCCCCCCTTCAGCGTGTGAAGTGTGCGCATGCACGCCGAAGCGTGTTTCACCTGTTCGGGTTCTTGCAGCCAGGCGCGCAATTGCCCGGCCAGTTGCGGCAGCAGCTCGAGGGCTTCTTCTTCGAAGATCGGGAACAGCTCGGCATCGACCGCATCGACCGCATCGAGATCGTCTTCGATGTCGACGTGCGAATGACTGAGCGGCGCCGAACGCGGGATACCCTGTGGCAACTCCGGCAGCGGCTTGAGCTCCATGAAACCCGACGACTCGAAAGGGTCGGACGACAACAGCGCCGAAAAGTCGGATTCGCGCAGCGGGGCCGGCCGGGTGTGCGCGGGTGCCGATACGGGTGGAGCTGCAGGTGCAGGGGCCGGAGTCGCTGCAGCAGGCACCGGCTCGGGCAGCGCCGGCGATACCCTGGCGGGCGGTGGCTCGAAGGCCGGAACCAGGTTCAACGGCTCGGCCTGGAGCGCTTCCAGCTCGCCGGTGCGGGTCGACGATGGAACGTCGGCCGCCGCCGTCACCGCATCAAGACGGCGCGCCGACGTGATCTCGTGCTCGGCCAATCGGGCCACCAGCTTGGGCGATGCGCCGACCAGGAAGCCGGCCGCAAACTGATGCAGCATGCGGCGGATTTCTTCGGCCGTATCGACGAACAGGCGTGCTTCTTCGGGCGTGCCCTGGCCGATCGCCTCGGAGCGCATCAACGCATGCTCGAGCGTGCGCGACAGATTGGACAGGTCGGTGAAGCCGACGGTGGCCGAACTGCCGGCCAGCGAGTGCGCCAGCGCAATCGGCATCTCGCCGATCGGGCGGTGCAGCTCCATCGCCCACTCGGCCAGCTCGGTGGTCAGGCGGCGCGAGAGCTCGTCGGCCTCGTTCAGGTAAATATTGAACAGCGGAATACCGATGCGCAGCGGCCCGACGACCTTGACGTTTTCGGCCTCGCCCGGCTCGGGCACGAGCGCGGGGAAGTCCAACGGCTCGGCCGGCAGATCGAGCGGAGAAAGATCCAGAGAAGCGGTCAGTGGTGCCATCGCCGGCACCGGCGGTGGGCCCTCGCCGAGGCCCTCGAGCGCGCCAAAGCGGCTCGAGATCGGCTCGACCGGTGCCGAGTCGGGCAATTCCGAAGGCGCGACCTCGGCCGCGCGGCCAGCGGGCAACAAACTGCCGGGCAGGTCGAGGTCCAGGTCGAGCGACAACTCCATCGGCATCGACACCACCGGCAAGGCCGGCGCGGCAATCGGTGGCAAGGGGCCCGGCGAAGTGATCGGCGGCAAGGCCCCCGGCGCAGTGACCGGCGCCGTAGCCAAAGCAGTCGCCGGCGCCGTCAACGGGAGGGCAATGTCCGACACCTTCGTCGTGCCGGCCTCGTCGCGCCGCTGAGCCAGCAATGACACGGCGGCGGCAACGGTCGCGGCGTCGTGGCCGCCCTGCCGGCGGGCTTCGATGTCCGCGACCCAACCGCGCAGGTAGGCCAGCGCCCACTGGGTGAACTCGAGCAGCGGTGCGTCGGCCGGCCCTTGACCGGCCAGTTGGGTGTTGTAGATGCGCTCGCAGATCCAGGCGCCTTCGCCGAAGTCCTTCAGCCCGACCATGCGCGAGCTGCCCTTGAGGGTGTGGAAGGCGCGCCGCACGGTCGTCAGCAGCCCCACATCGCTCGGGCTCACGTGCAGCCCGGCGCGCCCCTGTTCGGCGCTGGCCAGTACTTCGTGGGCTTCTTCCAGAAAGACCTGGAGCAGTTCGTCGCCCTCGTCGAGCGGAGCCCGGTGGCTCGGGGCAGCGGGAGCCGGCGTCGGCGTCAGCGGCTGGCTGCGCAGCGCGGCCACGTCGGGCTCCAGCGTGGCGGCATCGGAGCGCGAAGAGACAAAGTCGACTAGCGCATCGGAAAGTTTGCCCCGCACCGAACCGAGATCGGCCTCGCTGCGAGCCTCGCCGAGTGCCTGCTGGGCCTCGCGCAGAGTGGCCGCCAGGCTGCCCTGGTCGGCCGCCATCGCTTCGTTGGACAGGCGTTCCATGCCTCGCGCGACCTCGGCCACCGGCGTGTCCTGCCGGCTCGCGGACAGGGCGAGTTGCTGGGCCTGCTCGATCAGGCGCGGCTCGATCGGCGGGGCCGTGTCGGCCTGCCCCATCACCCGGTCGCGCGGGCCGCGCGAGCGCCCCATCACCGGGCTCAGCTTGCCGGCCTCGGCATCGTAGGCAAACAGCGACTTGGCCATCTGCGGCTGCACGCTGAGCATGTCGATCAGGAAGCCCAAGGCGCCCAGGTTGCCAGCGATGCGGTCGAACACGCCGGCCTGCGCGACCTTTTCGGTGTCCACCACCGTCGAGGCCAGGCCGTCGATGTCGTCGCGCATGCGCAGCAGCGCCGCCGAGGCGTGGTCCATGCCCAGCACCGACAACACGCCGCGCATCGCGGCCAGGTGTTTGGGCACCTGCAGCAGCGACTTGGGCTCGCTGGGCTTGCGGAAGAACTCGTCGATCAGCTTTTCAGCGTCCGACAGCGAGGTGCGCAACTCCTGCACCACGCTGCCCATAGTCTGGCGGTCGGAGACGCGACGGTACAGTTCCTCCATCCAGCCTTCGAGCGGCTTGGGCGGGTCGCCCTGGCGCACGGCCGCGAGCCGGTCGGCTAGGCGCAGCACGCGCAGAGCCTGCTCCGGGTGGTTGAAGTCGCCGTCTTCGAGCACCGCTTCGATATAGAGCAGGCTCGTCGCCACTTCCATCGCCAGCGGTGCCGGCGGCGCCGCGCCGGCCGCCTGGCATTGGTTGACCGCCCCTTGCAGGCCGGTGGCAAAGGTTTCGCCGAGCGGGAACAGGCGTTTGAGCGAGTCGCCGACGAGCGAAAACTGCTCCGACAAGCCCGCCATGCGGTGCATCTCGCCGCCGGCCACCGCCGACCAGGACTCCTTGGCCGCGCCGACCCGCTTGCGCGCCTGCGCAATCCAGGCCGGGTCGAACTGCCCGAGCACGCTGTGCGAATAGTCGATCGGCACGTACTGGGCCAGCCCGTAGGCCTGGCGCACGGCGGCCAGCCGCGGCGCCTTGTGGCGATCGTCGGGCGCGGCGCTCTGGGCGCAGAAGAACAGCAGGTCCTGGGCGAGCCGTTCGGACACTTCGCCGTCGCCCCGCTCCAGCACCCGGAACTGGGCCAGCAGGCGCGAGGCCACGCGCTTGGAGAACACGTCGGCCGGCAACAGCCCGCGGGCCTGCGACTCAAACACCGCCGAGGCCAGCTTCCACAAGGTGGCCCGGTGCGCGTCGGTGGCGCCGGCGCCGAGCCCGGCGCAGACCTCGCTCATGCGGGCCGCCGACAGGGCCGGCCGATCGTCGCGCATCAGGGTGAGCAGCTCGCGCTCGAGCAGGCCGCGGGTGGCGGCGTCGGTCTTGCGGGGCGTGGCCGCCGAGCTGCCGGGCAGGTCGGCCCAGCGCCAGTCCACCGGCCACAGGTCGGCCGGATGAACCCGGTCGGCGCCGGCCGCTTCGAGCACGGCGCGGTACTGCGGGAACATCGACAGCGGCGCCACCGGCTTGCCGGCCAGCATGCGCGACAGGTAGTCGAGCAGCGCGAACGAAGCGCGCTCGACGTCTTCGACGGCCGGCAGGTTCATCGTGTCCGGCTTGGCGATGAAACGCATCACCGCGGCTTCGCTGGCGCGCAGCACGGTAGACGCGGCGCGCAGCCCGACCAGCTCGAGCGCACCGACGCCCTGGTGGATCTGGACCCGCGCGCTGCGCAGGATCGCCGGGTCGACCACATCGACATCGGACGCGCCGAGCGCCTCGACCTCTTTCAGGTGGCGCCGCAAGGCCTTGTGCGAGTTCTCCAGCGAGCGGCGCAACTCGTCGTGCACCCAGGCCAGGGCGCTCAGGTCATCGATGGGTTCGCTCATCTTGTCGTTCATGCTCGTCGTCGCCGCGCTGGTATGGGGTCGCTGGGGTTCGATCAGCTGATCTTGAACCGCGCCACCGACTCCTTCAACTCTTCAGCGGTCTTGGACAGTTCGCGCACCAGGCCCGCGGTTGAGCGCGTGCCTTCTTCGGTTTGCTCGGTCACCGCGAAGATGTGCTGAATGTTGGCGGCCACCACGTTGGCCGACTGGGCTTCGCTGAGCGCCTGGTTCGAAATCTGCCCGATCAGCTCGGCGAGCTGGCGCGACACGCGGTCGATCTCGCCCAGTGCGGTACCGGCCGCATCGGACAGGCGCGCGCCTTCGACCACACCCTGGGTCGAGCGCTCCATGGCGCCCACGGCATCTTGCGTGTCGGTCTGAATGGTCTTGACCAGCACCGCAATCTGGCGCGTCGCGTCGCCCGAGCGTTCGGCCAGACGCTGCACTTCTTCGGCCACGACCGAGAAACCGCGGCCCGCGTCACCGGCCGATGCAGCCTGGATGGCGGCGTTCAGCGCCAGCACGTTGGTCTGCTCGGTAATGTCGGAAATCAGCTCGGTGATTTCACCGATCTCCTGCGACGACTCGCCCAGCCGCTTGATGCGCTTGGAGGTTTCCTGGATCTGGTCGCGGATCGAGTTCATGCCGCCGATGGTGTTCTGCACCGCGCGCAGGCCCGACTCGGCCGCCTGCACCGACTGGCGCGCCACCAGCGCACTTTCCTGCGCCTGCGCCGACACGTCGTTGATTCGGCCCGCCATTTGCAGCACCGACTCGCCGGTGTCACGAATCTCGCGCAGTTGTTCGGTCGACGCGGCCAGCAGTTCGGTCGAATTCTGTTCCACCTGCGCGGTGGTTTCGGTCACGCGACCCACCGTGCCCTGCACCTGCGTCACCAGCGTGCGCAACTCTTCCACCGTGTAGTTCACCGAGTCGGCGATGGCGCCGGTGATGTCTTCGGTCACCGTCGCCTGCTGCGTCAGGTCGCCCTCGGCCACCGTCTGCAGTTCGTTCATCAAACGCAGAATGGCGGCCTGGTTGGCGTCGTTGACTCTCTTGGCCTCTTGTTCCTGGCGCTGCGCATCGAGCCGCTGGTTCTGCGCCAAGCTGGCCTGGTTGGCCTGATCGCGAACGTACAGGCGCAGGAAACCAGCGCCGCCGGCCAGCAGCAGCAGCGCCGGCACCAGCAGAAACGCCAGGTTCAGGGCACTGAAGCCGGCCGTCTTGGTGAGGCCCTGCTGCACCGTCTCGAGCCCGGTGCGCAGCGGTTCGCTGTCGGACACGATCATGACCTGCGCCTCGCGCGCGGCCACCATGCCCTGCAGGTTGCCCAGGATCGAACCGGCCTGCTTGCGCGTCTCGTCGTACAGCTTCAACAGCGCGGTGATGCGCTCCTTGGTTTCGCCGTCGCGCGTGCCCGGCAAGCGCATTTCGGGGTTGCCGTTGAGCAGGCCCAGGGCCAGATCGCGGAATGAGTTCAGGTCCTTGCCGAGCAGGAACACCGCTTCCGGGCTCACGCCTTCGAGTGTGACGAATTCGTTCGAGCTTTTGCCGATGCGCTGCGTGAGCATCACCAGTTGCCCGGCCGCCGCCAGTTCGGCCGGCGCGGCGTTCTGCTGCAGCTTCAGCGACGAGATCGTTTCGGCAATCTCGAGCAGGTCGGCCGACTGGCGGTTGATGGTCTTGAGCGACTCGCCCACCTGGGTCAGGATTTTCTGCTGCGCGATCACGGTGTTGGCGCTCTTCTCGGCCCGGTCCACCAGCGGCATCACGGCATCGATCGACTCCTGCACCGCGGCGGGCGCGGCCGGCAGCGAACCTTCGCCGGTCTTGAGGCCGCGCACGTTGCGCGCCAGCACCTCGACGCTCTCGCGCATTTCGGGGAAGGCTTTCGGGCTGCCCACGAGCGCTTGCGACACGGCCTTGGCCAGCCGCTGCGATTGCATCAGCGCCTGGCCTGTGGCACCCACCTGAGCCGAGCCGCTGAGGGCTGAATTCAGCGACCACAGCACCATCACCACCAAGCCGATCAGGCCCAGCACGATGCAGGCGACCAGGATCTGGCGCTGCTCGGGCAGCGGCCGGTTGCCGATCAGCGGCAGAGCCGAGCCCGCCGGGGCCGGCAAGGCATCGCGCGGCGCAAGGCGTGACTCGGAAAAGTCGGCCATGCCCGACGGTGCGGCTTCAGAAATGATCGACGAGTCGAAGTTGCCCGAAGGCACCTGGGTGGACTGGTTGAAGCGGCCGGCGGAGGCCGGTGAGGCGGCCTCCAGCATCGCAGCACCGGCAAACCCGCGTTCGGCGCGTGCACCCGGCGGTATGCCGCCCGGGCCCGCGGTGGCGTCGGGCTTTTGGCCCATTGCCCTTATCTTGTTCAGGAAGCTCATAGATCCCTCGTGCAATCGTTGTTCCGGTGAGTCTGTGGCTGGGGGGGTGGCGTCAGCCCACGATCCTCAGGAAGGCTTCGTCGCTGGCCAGTTCGGCCAGGTTCAGTTCTTGCCACAGGCGCCCCGCAGCGTCGCGGTAGCGCAGGCCGACAAAGCCGGGGCGCGGCGCGTGGTCATCGGCCACCGGCGTGAGTTGTTCTTCGCTGCGCAGGCCCGAAAGCCGGTCGACCATCAGCGCGCAGTTGAGTTCGAACTTCGGGTTGAAACCGACCAGCCGGGCCTGCTCGCGCGCGACCTCGCCGGTCTTGACGCCCAGGAAGGCGGCCAGGTCGACCACGCCATGCAGGTGCCCGCGCAGGTTGGAAACGCCCAGGAACCAGCGGTGCGTGTGCGGCACCGGCTGCAGCGGCGCCAGCGCAAAGATCTCGCCGGCCTCGCGCAGCGGCAGCAAGAAGCCGCGCGCACTGCATTCGACCGCCAGCCAAGACTTGCCGCGCTCTTGCGTCCGGGCAGCCGAGAGCCGCTCGGCCAGCCGGCTCTGAAGTTCACGCAGCGCTTCCTTGTTGGCCATTCACAACTCAGTCGAACGCACGGATCTTGGCGGCCAATTCATCGCCGTCGACCGGTTTGACAATGTAGTCGCGCGCGCCCTGGCGCATGCCCCAGACCTTGTCGGTTTCCTGGTTCTTGCTGGTGCACATGATCACCGGCACCTTCGAAAAACGCGGATCGCGCGTGATCGCACGGGTCAGCTGAAAGCCGTTCTGGCCCGGCATCACCACGTCCATCAGCACCAGATCGGGGGTTTCTTCGCCCATGCGGCGCAGCGCTTCGTCGGCGTTTTCGGCCGTGCGCACGGCATAACCGCGTTTGCCCAGGATTTCCGAGAGGTGGTGCAACTCGGTCTTCGAGTCGTCCACCACCAGAATCTTCTGAATCGTCATGGTCGGGTCCTCGCGCGGCGTGTCATGTGGAGACCCGCCGGTGCTGCTCGACGGCCTGCAGCAGCTGGTCTTTGGTGAAGGGTTTGGTCAGGTAGTCTTCGGAGCCGACCATGCGCCCACGCGCCTTGTCGAACAGCCCGTCCTTGGACGACAGCATGATCACCGGCACACCCGAGAAGCGGGCGTTGCGCTTGATGATCGCGCAGGTCTGGTAACCATCCAGGCGCGGCATCAGGATGTCGCAGAAGATCAGATCGGGATCGTGGTCGTTGACCTTGGCCAACGCGTCGAAGCCGTCTTCGGCCAGCAGCACCTGGTGGCCACCCTGCTTCAGGAAGATTTCGGCGCTGCGACGAATGGTGTTGCTGTCGTCAATGACCAGCACCTTGATGCCGAGGGCGCCGGCTGGGGCTTCGTTGCTCACCGAGCATTCTCCTCAACAACCCGGGCTGCACGCCGAGGCCATCCTAGTTTCAGGGGTCACGTATCAGGAGCTAGATCTGGACCATTTCGAAGTCCTCTTTGCGGGCACCGCATTCAGGACAGGTCCAGTTCATCGGCACGGCCTCCCAGGCCGTTCCCGGCGCAATGCCATGGTCCAGATCGCCGGTTGCCTCGTCATAGATCCACCCACAAATGAGGCACATCCAGGTTCTGGGCTCGCTCACAGGGCCTCTTCGGGTTTACTACAATGGATGCAGATTGTAGCGAGGCCAACTACCGGAAAGTGTTGGCCCCGCGGGTACATAAGCCACATACTTCACGTTTGGCTAGAGGTTGGCAACCGCTCCGCCACCACCCCTTGCGCAGCCTCGAACTCCCCCTTTTTCATGACCTCAGAAACACCCACCACAGACAGCGGAACCACACCGCTGCAGGAGCAAGTTGCACCGGTTTGCGTGATGAGCTTCAACGCCAGCGACGCCAGCGGCGCGGGCGGTACGGCGGGTGACGTGGCCACCATCGCCGCAATGGGCGCGCATGCGCTGCCGGTGGTCACCAGCATCGTGATGCGCGACACCGCCGAAGTGTTCGACCACCATGTGATCGACACCGACGTGATCGTCGAACAAGCCCGCAACGTGCTCGAAGACGTGACCATCGGCGCCTGGAAGGTCGGCTTCCTCGGCTCCGCCGAAGCGGTCAGCGCAGTCGCCGAGGTGCTGTCGGACTACCCCGATGTGCCACTGGTGGCTTACCTGCCCAACCTGTCGTGGGTCGAAGAAGACGCGCAGCAGGCCTACCTCGACGCCTTCCGCGAACTGGTGCTGCCGCAAGCCGAGGTGCTGGTGGGCAGCCATCAGACCCTCACCAACTTCCTGCTGCCTGACTGGGAAAGTGACCGGCCCGCCTCGCCGCGCGAGCTGGCGGTGGCGGCGGCCGAACACGGCACCCGCTTCGTGCTGGTCACCAGCGTGCCCTTGCCCGACCAGTTCCTCGACAACGTGCTGGCCTCGCCGCAAGGCGCGATCACCGGCGAGAAGTTCGAGCGCTTCGAGGTCAGCTTCGTCGGTGCCGGTGACACCCTGTCGGCCGCGCTGGCAGCGCTGCTCGCCTCGGGCGCCGAATTGCACGCCGCGGTCGGCGAAGCGCTGGCCTTTCTGGACCAGGCGCTGGACGCGGGCTTCCGACCCGGCATGGGCAACGTGATCCCGGACCGCTTCTTCTGGGCCCTGCCGGCCGGTGAAGACGAAGACGGCGAGGGCGGCCCGGATGAAATCGACGACGGCAACACACCCAAGAACCCGCGCCATGTCCACTGAAAAACAATCCAACGCTGAACTGTTCGCGCGCGCCCAGAAGGTCATCCCGGGCGGCGTCAACTCGCCGGTGCGTGCGTTCCGCGCGGTCGGTGGCACGCCGCGCTTCATCACACGCGCCCAAGGCGCCTACCTGTTCGACGCCGAAGGCCGGCGCTACATCGACTACATCGGCTCCTGGGGCCCGATGATTCTTGGCCACGGCCACCCTGCCGTGCTGGAGGCCGTGCACCGCGCGGTCGATGACGGCCTGTCGTTCGGCGCACCGACCGAACGCGAGATCGAGCTGGCTGAAGAGATCCTGTCGCTGGTGCCCAGCATGGACCAGTTGCGCCTGGTCAGCTCGGGCACCGAAGCGGCGATGAGCGCATTGCGGCTGGCTCGTGGCGCCACCGGGCGCAGCAAGATCATCAAGTTCGAAGGTTGTTACCACGGCCATGCCGACGCACTGCTGGTCAAGGCCGGTTCGGGCCTGGCCACCTTCGGCCACCCCACCAGCGCCGGCGTGCCACCCGAGGTGGTGCAGCACACGTTGGTGCTCGAGTACAACAATGTCGCGCAACTCGAAGAGGCGTTTGCGCTGCATGGCGCGTCGCTGGCGTGCGTGATGATCGAGCCGATCGCCGGCAACATGAACTTCGTGCGCGCGAGCGTGCCCTTCATGCGCCGCCTGCGCGAGCTGTGCACGCAGCACGGCACGCTGCTGGTGTTCGACGAGGTGATGTCGGGCTTTCGTGTAGCGCTCGGCAGCGCGCAGAGCATTTATGCCAAGGCGATCCCGGGTTTCGTGCCCGACCTCAGCGTGTTCGGCAAGGTCATCGGCGGCGGCATGCCGCTGGCGGCGTTCGGCGGCAAGCGGGCGGTGATGGAGCAACTCGCGCCGCTTGGGCCGGTGTACCAGGCGGGCACCCTGTCGGGCAACCCGGTGGCCACCGCCTGCGGGTTGGCGACCCTGCGCGAGATCCGCAAACCGGGCTACTTCGAGGCGCTGGCGTCGAGCACGCGCTCGCTGCTCGAAGGCCTGCTCGCGGCCGCCAAGGACAGCGGCGTGCCGATGGTGGGCGACAGCGAGGGCGGCATGATCGGCTTCTTCTTCGCCGACCGCCTGCCGCAGAACTACACCGAAGTGATGGCCACCGACAAGGAGCGCTTCAACCGCTTCTTCCACGCCATGCTCGACCGCGGCGTGTACCTCGCTCCGGCGATGTACGAAGCCGGCTTCGTCAGCTCGGCGCACACCGCGCAGGACGTTGCGGACACCTGCCAGGCGGCGCGCGAGGCGTTTCGCTGACGCTCCGGCTGAAGCAGAAGGTCAAGCCGGCGAGGAACGCAACCCGTAGGCCTTGCCGGCCACAAACAGGTACTCGGCACGCAGCACCGGCTCGCCCTTCTCCTGCTTGAACGTGAAGCCGAGCAACGAGACAACGTCGCCGGCCTTGATTTCGGCCACGTTCCAGGCCTCCAGGCGCGTCAGCGGCGCGAGCTCGATGTGCCACACGCTGTCCTTGCGGGTCGGCAACTGCGCCGCGCTCAGCAGAGCCTTGCCGTCGACCTGGGCCGACTGGGCCGGAAACGGGCGCTGTGCCAGATCGGCCGGCAGCTTCAGCCCGCCGGACGGCAACTGCAGGTCGAGTTCGGCATGCGGGTTGCGCCAGACAACTTTTCGCGCCGTGCCTTCCAGGTAGATCGGCCGCTCGGTGTCGAAGCTGCTCCAGCCGTGGTGGGCCCGCGCGGGCATCCATGCGGGCGAGAAGGCGGCGGCTCCGCCGAAGGCGATCAGGGTGCGTCTTTGCATGTGAGGCTCTCCTTCATCGGTAGGCAATCCAACGGCCGCAGATGATGACGCAAAGCCATAGCCCCAGGGACAGCGCGGTCTGGAATTTGCCCGTGCGGTCCAGCCGCGCCAGGCCGCCCCGCGCGTGGAACAGCGCGGCGTTCGTGCCGGCCAGCATCAACAGCCCCATCTTGAGCGTGAACGCACGGTTGGCCAGCAGTTCCTGCGGCTGGCTGGCGAACATCAGCAACCCACTGGCGGCCACCAAGCCGAAGCCGCACAAGGCCAAGGTCAGCGACAGGCGACCGAGCGCCGCCAGGTCCAGCTCGCGACTGAGACCGAACACCCGGCACTCCAGCGCGACCAGGTTGCCCAGCAGCAGCGCGATGCCGACGATGTGCACCATCTCCAGCGCCGGGTAGGCGATCGGGTGGGTGACGATCCAGGTGAACATGGGGTCGCATTTTCCACCCGGTCGCGGGGGCGCAACGGGCGAGCGCGCTCCTAGAATGCATCGATGCATATCCACATCCTGGGCATCTGCGGCACCTTCATGGGCGGACTGGCAGCACTCGCGCGCGAGGCCGGGCACCGCGTGACCGGCTGCGACGCCAACGTCTACCCGCCGATGAGCGAGCAGTTGCGCGCGCTCGACATCGACCTGATCGAAGGCTTCGGCGCCGACCAGTTGCTGCTCAACCCCAACCTGTTCGTGATCGGCAACGTGGTGACGCGCGGCAATGCGCTGATGGAGGCGATTCTCGACGCCGGCCTGCCCTACACCAGCGGACCGCAGTGGCTGGCCGACAACGTGCTGCAGGGCCGCCACGTGCTCGCAGTGGCCGGCACGCATGGCAAGACCAGCACCACCTCGATGCTGGCGTGGATGCTGGAATGCGCCGGCCTGCAGCCCGGTTTCCTGATCGGCGGCGTGCCGCTGAATTTCGGCGTGTCGGCGCGGCTCGGGCAGGTGGCACCGGCACCGGCGAACGGCATTCGCCCGCCGTTCGTCATCGAGGCCGACGAATACGACACCGCGTTCTTCGACAAGCGCAGCAAGTTCGTTCACTACCGGCCGCGCACCGCGGTGCTGAACAACCTCGAGCTCGACCACGCCGACATCTTCGAAAACCTGGCCGCCATCGAGAAGCAGTTCCACCACCTGGTGCGCACCGTACCGTCCAAGGGTCGACTGGTGGTGAATGGGCGTGACGAAAGCGTGCAGCGTGTGCTGGCCATGGGCTGCTGGAGCGAAGTGCAGCGTTTCGGTGGCCGCAAGGAAGAGCCCGGCACTTTGCGCGCGCGCGGCGAGCCGCACAGCTTCGACGTGCTGCGCGGCAGCCTGAAGATCGGCCGGGTCGAGTGGGCTTTGCTAGGCGAACACAACCAGCTCAACGCGCTCGCGGCAATCGCCGCCGCCGAACATGTGGGCGTGTCGCCCGACGCCGCGACCAAGGCGATGGCCACTTTCACGAACGTGCGCAGGCGCCTGGAGCTGCGCGGCGAAGCGCGCGGCGTGAAGGTCTACGACGACTTTGCGCACCACCCCACCGCCATGCGCACCACCGTCAACGGGCTGCGCCGCAAGGTCGGCGCGCAGCGCATCCTGGCGGTATTCGAACCGCGCTCCAACACCATGAAGCTCGGCCCGATGAAAGCCTTGCTGCCGTGGGCACTGGAAGAAGCCGACCTGTCGTTTTGCCACAGCGCCAACCTGGGCTGGGACGCGGCACAGGCGCTCGCCCCGATGGGCGCGCAGGCGCAGGTGTTCGACAACATCGACGCGCTGGTGGCCAAAGTGGCGGCCAGCGCGCGTGCGGGCGACCATGTGCTGTGCATGAGCAACGGCGGCTTTGGCGGCGTTCACGGCAAGCTGCTGGAGGCGCTGGCACGCAGCGCGGCCTGACGCGATGAAGCGCGATGATCCGCGGTGATGCGCGGTGATTGCATGCTGCTGCACGAGCTGATTGCCTGAACTGATGGCATGAACATCACCCACCTGCTCTACCTGCACGGCTTCCGCTCGTCGCCACAGTCGACCAAGGCGCGCCAGGTCGCCGCGTGGGTGGCAGAACACCGCCCCGACATCGAGTGGTGGTGCCCGCAGTTGCCGCCCTCGCCGCGCGAGGCGATGGAGATGGTCTTTGCGCGGCTGCATCACTGGCCTGCCGCGCAGACCGCCGTGATCGGCAGCTCGCTCGGCGGCTTTTATGCGTGCGTGGTGGCCGAGCGCCTGGGCTGCCCGGCCGTGTTGCTGAACCCGGCCGTGGACCCGGCCACCGATCTGTCTCGCCATATCGGCGAAACCAAGGCCTGGCACAGCGACGAATCCTTCTTCTTTCGCGCCGAGTTCATTGAAGAACTGCGCGCGCTGACACCGATGGCACTGACCGACCTGCCGCGCTACTTCGCGCTGATTGCCAAGGGCGACGAAGTGCTCGACTGGCGCGCGATGACGGCGCTGTGCGCCGGCTGCCATGTCAAGCTGCTGGAAGGCGGCGACCATGCGCTGAGCGACTTCAGCACGCACCTGCCCGACGTGATCGACTTCCTGGGGCTGCGCTAGCCACGCCAGGTGACGATGGTGTAGATCACCCGGCCCCAGATCTCGACGTTGAACCAGAACAGCAGCACCACGCTGGCCAGGCGCCGGAACTGACGCGCCAGTTCGATCCAGCGCTCTTCGTCCTGGACCATGAACAACACGAAGGTCAGGACCGAAATGCTGACCAGGCCGAAGCCGAGAACGCCGATGATCCAGCGAAATACGGTCATGTGTCTGTGCTCACAAGATCATCACCATGCGCTCGAGGATGAGCACGGCAAAGAAGCCCAAGCCGGCAACCACCGCCCACTTGACGACGCGAACGCCCCATGCACGATAACGCACCTGGCCGGTGCCGATGAACATGGCAAAACACAGCACGGCGGCCACTGCCAGCAGCAGGAAGATCCAGCGAAAGATCAGCACGGCGTGAGGGTGGACGCAGGCCGGCGGGTCACCACGCCGGCGCCAGTTCGGCCAGGCCGGGGGGCGCCGACGATTCATCGTCGAAGCTGACGAGCTCGAAGCTCAACGGGTCGTCCAGCACCGCACGCACCAGCTTGTTGTTCAGCGCATGGCCCGACTTGAACGCGCTGTAGGCTGCCAGCAGGGGCTGCCCGGCCAGGTACAGGTCGCCGATGGCGTCGAGGATCTTGTGCTTGACGATCTCGTCGTCGTAGCGAAAACCGCCGCTGTTGAGCACCTTGTAGTCGTCCCTCACGATCGCATTGTCCATGCTTCCACCCAGGGCCAGGCCGCGTGAACGCATCATCTCCACATCCTTGGTGAAGCCGAAGGTGCGGGCGCGCGCGATCTCGCGCTTGTACAGGCCCGAGCCCATGTCGAACTCGACGCGCTGGCCGGTCTGGTTGACCGCCGGGTGGTCGAACTCGATCTCGAAGCTGAGCTTGTAGCCTTCGAACGGGTCGAGCCGGGCCCACTTGAGTTGAGCGCCTTCACCTTCGCGCACTTCCACCGGCTTGATCACGCGCATGAAGCGCTTCGGCGCGGCTTGCAACTGGATGCCCGCGCTTTGCAGCAGGAACACGAAAGACGCGGCGGAACCGTCGAGGATGGGCACCTCTTCGGCGGTGATGTCGACGATCAGGTTGTCCAGGCCGAGGCCTGAACAGGCTGACAGCAGGTGCTCGACGGTCTTGACCTTGGGGCCACCGGGGTCGCCGCCGGCCGACAAGGTGGTGGCCAGTCGGGTGTCGCTCACCGCGTGCGCGCGGGCCTGGATGTCGACCGCCGTGGGCAGGTCGACGCGGCGGAAAATCACGCCCGTATCGGGTGGCGCTGGGCGCAAGGTGAGCTCCACGCGCTGGCCGCCGTGCACGCCCACGCCCACCGCGCGGGTGATGGACTTGAGGGTGCGCTGGGCGAGCATCGACGGATTTTACGGGGGGAAGATGCGGGAAGAGAGGGCCGGCCCGGCCCCCGCCCCGACCCAAGCCACCGTCAGTCGGCTTGTTTCCGCAGAAATGCCGGAATCTCGATCTCGTCCATGCCATTGCTGACCAGCGCATCCACCTTGGCCGCCGCCGTGCGGCCGTTGCGCCACACGCTCGGGGTGTTCATCGAAGCGTAGTCCTGCTGGGGCTGACCCGCGTGCACCGGCTGGGTCAGGATCGGCAGGCCGTCGGTGCCGGTACGCAGCGCGGGGGCGCTGTGCACCACACTGATCGGCGCCTGCTGGCGCTTGGCGGGGCTCAAGCCCGTGGCGATCACGGTCACGCGCAACTGGTCGCCCAGGTTTTCATCGTAGGCGGTGCCGTAGATCACGTGCGCGTCGTCGGCGGCGTAGCGGCGGATGGTGTTCATCACGTTGCGCGACTCGCTCAGCTTGAAGGTGTTGCGGTTCGCCGCGATCAGCACCAGCACGCCGCGCGCGCCGGACAGGTCGATGCCCTCCAGCAGCGGGCAGGCCACCGCCGACTCGGCCGCCTTGGCTGCGCGGTCCGGGCCGCTTGCGGTGGCGGTGCCCATCATCGCCTTGCCGGGCTCGCTCATCACCGTCTTCACGTCCTCGAAGTCGACGTTCACGAGACCGGGGATGTGGATGATGTCGCTGATGCCGCCGACCGCATTCTTCAGCACGTCGTTGGCGAACGCGAAAGCCTGGTCCTGCGTCACGTCGTCGCCCAGCACGTCGAGCAGCTTGTCGTTCAGGATCACGATCAGCGAGTCGACGTTGGCTTCCAGTTCGGCCAGCCCGGCGTCGGCCGCCTTCATGCGGCGCGGCCCTTCGAATTCGAACGGCTTGGTCACCACGCCGACCGTCAGGATGCCCATCTCGCGTGCCACTCGCGCGATCACCGGCGCCGCGCCGGTGCCGGTGCCACCGCCCATGCCGGCGGTCAGGAACAGCATGTGCGCGCCTTCGATGGCCTGGCGAATGCGCCCTTCGGCTTCGGCCGCCGCGGCGCGCCCGACGTCGGGCTTGGCGCCCGCGCCGAGGCCGCTGCTGCCGAGCTGGATCAGGTGGTGCGCGGCCGAGCGGTTGAGCGCCTGTGCGTCGGTGTTGGCGCAGACGAACTCCACGCCCTGCACGCCTTGCGCAATCATGTGCTCGACGGCGTTGCCGCCGCCACCGCCCACGCCCATGACCTTGATCTGTGTGCCGAGGTCGAACTCTTCGATCATTTCGATGGTCATTTCAATTCTCCAATCCTGTTTGCAGTTGCCGTATCTGACTTTTGTGGTGGTCCAG
>JANMYQ010000162.1:0-14086 GCA_031382215.1 Methylibium sp. | reverse complement strand
CCAGGTCGGCGGACACCCCGGCCTTGGTGGTGCCCAGCGGCTGGCTGCGCGTGCCGGTGTTGAACTGCGCGTCCGTCATCAGGCCCGTGCCGCCGGCCAGCGCGCGGATCTGGCCTTCGAAGTCCTGCACCTCGTCGAAGTTGTTGCTCCAGTGCAGGCGGCCTTGGGCACCGGCGCGGCCGCGCAGGCTGATGGTGTTGCGCAGGCCTTCGCCGAAACCGCTCAGGTCCCACACCCTGCCGTCGTGGCCGCCGTCGTTGTGGCAACTGGCGCAGCTCATGTAGCGGTCACGCGCCAGGCGCGTATCGCGGGCGTCGTAGAACAGGCGCTTGCCGTTCAGCACGGTGGCGGTGAGCCGCTCGGTGGCGACCGAATTCAAGGTCGCGACAGCCGGCACGCTCGCCAGTCCCTGGTTGCGCAGCGGGCGCAGGTCGAACACGCCGACGCTGCGGTCCATGAAGTTGCTGACGAACAGCGTGTTGCCGTCGGCCGACATCGCCAGGCCTTGCGGCGCGCGGCCCACGTCGAAGCGCATCACCTCGCGCCGGCCGTGCGCGTCTACCACCGCGACCTCGCGGCTGGTTTCGAGCGCCACGAACAGGTAGATGCCATTCGGGTCGAACAGCGCCGCGCTGGCCATGCTGGCGTTGTCGTGGTCGATGCGCGCGGCCAGCGTCTCCTGGTTCGTGCTCAGGTCGATGCGCGAACTGACTGCGCGCACCGTGTTCTGGAAGTTCAGCGCATTGCCGTCGCGCAGCGTGCCGCGCTTGATGTTGTCGAGCTTGGACGGCACCCAGGCCTGGGTCGCGTCGGGCGATATGGCCGCCGCGCCCAGGTAGTTGGGCACGCCGCGGCCCTGGTTCTCGGCGTCGGGCCGGTCGCTGTGCGCGAGCACGGTCGTGCCGAGCACATTCATCGCCGCGGTGCCGAGGCGCAGCACTTCGCCGCCAGCGCCGGTCGTGTCCACCGCGGCAGTGCCTTCACCGGCCAGCGGCGCGGTGACGAAGCGCGAAACGTAGGCCGTGGCTCCGTCGCCGCTGATCGCCACATGGCGCGGGCTGCCGCCGACCGCGGCGCTGCCGGTCTGCGCGAAGCTGCTCGTGCTGAACTTGAGCACCACTCCGGTTGCTTCGAGTGCGACCAGCGCAAAACCCCCGCTGGCCGACATCGCAATGCCGAACGGCTGCGAGCCGCGCGGCAGGCTCAGGGTGCGGTTCAACGCCAAGGTCGTCGGGCTGATGACGCTGATCGTCTCGCTCTGTTTGTTGACCACCCACACCGTGCCGTCGGGTGCGACGGCGATGGTGCGCGGGGCGCTGCCGACCGCGATTTCGGCCTGCTTGGCGCGGGTGACGGCGTCGAACACCGAGACGGTGTCGTTGTCCTGATTCACCACCCACAGTCGCGCGTTCGCGCCGCTGCGCGGCTCGACCACGATGTTGCTCGAGGCGTTGGGCTGGCCGGCGCTGAGCGGCAGGTAGATCGTCTGCAGGACCGTCACACGCTGCTCGACGCCGCGGTCGTCGGTGGCCGTCAGCGTCACGAAGTAGAGACCCGGCGCGGTGTAGACGTGGGTGGCGGTGGGCGACGACGAATACGCCGTCTCGGCGCTGCCGTCACCGAAGCTCCATTTGTAGCGCGGGTTGATGCCGTTGGCCGACGCGGCCGTGAACGTGGCCGTGCCACCCGACTGCAGGGCCGCCGGCAGCACCGGCACCGTGGCCACCAGCGACGGCGCGCCGGTGACGGTCCAGATGAAGTTGGCGGTCGCCGAGTTGACGCCGTCGCTGACCGCGACCACCACGTCGTAGCTGCCCGCGGTGGTCGGTGTGCCGGTGATTGCGCCGCTTGTGCCGTTCAGGCTGAGCCCCAGCGGCAGGCCGGTGACGCCGTAACCGAGCACGTCGCCGTTCGGGTCGCTGCCCACCAGTTGCAGGTTCACCGCGGTGCCGACAGCGGTGGAGCGGTTGCCGGGGTTGTTGATCGTCGGCGTGATGGCCGGGTTGGGTGTGGCCGCCACGTTCACGCGCACCATCTTCGCCACCGACGGCACGCCCGCGCCGTTCAGCACGAACACCATGTAGAAGCCAGGGGGCGCATCGCCTGCGCGGGTGGGCGCTTGGGCCGTCAGCGTGTTGCCGTTGCGCCCGAAGGTGAGCTCGACGAAACGCTGCTCCATGTTCCAGCTGTGCGTGACCGAGCCGGTCTTGACCAGCACCACGCGGTTGACCGCGGCGCCGTTGTCGACCTGCAACTGAAAGGTCTTGCCGATGTCCAGCACCGTCGGCGCGACCGTGATGGCCGGCCGCGGCGCGAGCACGCCACCAGCGTTGAAGAGGTAGGGCGGGAAGTAGATTTCGATGTTGGTGTTGTTCTGCGGTCCGGGTGCGCCGCCGCCGCCGACGAGCACGCTGGCGTCGGGCATCAGCATCGCCACCGAGTGGTAGAGCCGCGCCTGCAGGCCGCTGGCGCCTGGTGTCCAGCCACCGGTGTCGGGGTTCCAGATCTCGGCGACGTTGTTCACATCGGTCATCTCGTTCCAGACCCGGCTGCCGCCGGTGGCCAGCACCTTGCCGTCGGCCAGGATCGTGCCGTTGACCAGGCGCCGCTGCGAAGACATCGACTGCGTCGGCGTGAAGGTCGGCGCACCGCCGCGGATGTCGATGACGGCCGCACCGTTCGAGTTGCCGCCGAACTGCAGGATGCGCCCGGGGCGGAACATCGCCGCGCTGGCGTCGCTGCCGGTGTAGGCCGAGTTGAACTGGCCCATCGAGGTGAACGTGCCGGTGCCGTTGGCATCGACGTAGTACATGCGCCCGGCGCTGTCGTAGCCGAACACGCGGCCGTCCGACGCGATGAAGTTGCGCGGGTACATGAAGTCCAGCGAGCTGGTGTTGGCGCCGCTCAGCAGGCGGAACGTGCCGTCGGCCTGGCGCACCTCGGGTCGGTCGGTGCCGCTGGAGCCGCCCTGCACGTAGGTGTCGCCATTGAGCAGGGTGATCGAGGTGGAATACCAGCGCGCCCGGTTCATGTTGTTGCCGGCCGCCAGCGTGCTGGTGCTCGGCGTGAACAGGTTGGAGCTGGCATTGCCGGTGTTGGTGGTGCCGGTGCCGGTCCAGTTGTCGCCGCCGGCCACGAACACCTGGCCGGTGCTGGGCAGCACCAGTTGCGAGCTGCAGAAGATGTCGGCCAGCGCGTCTTTGTTGATCGTGGTGTGGCCGCCGGCCAGGCCGAGTTCGGGGTCCCACACGTCGTAGATGAACTTGCCGGTCTGGCGGCCGGTGCCGTCGGTGCCGTAGCTCATCAGCTTGAAGTCCGGCAGCATCACCAGGTGCAGCGGGATCAGCGGCCAGTTGTAGACCGGCGACCACATACCGCGCGTGTTGGCGTCGGCCGGGATGTTGGTGGGCACGAATACCGCCTGGGCCTGTTTGCGGCCATCCTGGGCGGTGGCCTCGGCGGTGGCGGCCGATGGCGCGGGGTCGTCGCCACCGCCGCCGCAGGCCGCCAGCAGGGCGGCGGTGGCCAGGGCGGTGAGGTGACGTGAAAGCGATACGGCGGTTTTCATTCTTGCGTTCCCTGGCCAATAACCCCAATGCCGGCATGACACTGGTAACCAAGAGTTTCTTAGGCGCCCCCGCCACGTGCCATCCCCTAAGTAGTGGGCGACTGGCGTGACGCCGCTCTGCCCCGAGAAGAGGGGTCACCGTTTGGATCAAAAATGCTGCATCGCAACCAAGGGGCTATAACCCGGGAGAAGCGAAACAATTTGCTGCATGGCAACATAGGGTTTGTACTGACTCCAATTGACAGGGAAAACCATGATCACCAAACAATCTCGCCTGATCGCCGTTGTTGCGTTGTTCGCCACCCTTTGTGCAGTAGTTGGCGCGCAGGCTCAGACGCTGGGGCGGCACCCTGCCGTGCTGGTGCAACGGGCCAGCCAGACCCTCGACCCGAACACCTTCATCGTGGCGCACCCGGCGCAGGTCACGCTGAAAAGCGGCCACGCCGGCCACGAGCACCCGGCGCTGACGGCGCGGCGTGACGCCGCCGCGGCCGGGGTAGACGCGAACACGTTCCTGGTGCAACCGCCGGCCACGACGACCTGGACCCACGACGCGGTTGCGCCGGTGCTGGTGGCGGTGACCGGCGCCCGCTGAAACCGCGGCGGCCTGTCCGATGTCCCGGCCCGCGCAAGGCCGGGGCGCCTCCCTAGAATGTCCGGCTCCCCGCCCACCGGACCCTCCTCATGTCTTCCGGCCTGATCCGCATTCGCGGCGCCCGTCAGCACAACCTCAAGAACCTCGACCTCGACATTCGCACCGGTGAGATGACGGTGGTGACCGGGCCCAGCGGCTCGGGCAAGTCCAGCCTGGTGTTCGACACCCTGTACGCCGAAGGCCAGCGGCGCTACGTCGAAACCTTCAGTGCCTACGCGCGCCAGTTCCTCGACCGCATGGACCGCCCGGCGGTGGACCGGGTCGACGGCGTGCCGCCGGCCATCGCGATCGACCAGACCAACCCGGTGCGCAGCTCGCGTTCGACGGTCGGCACGATGACCGAGTTGAACGACCACCTGAAGCTGCTGTTCGCGCGCGCCGGGGAACTGTTCGACAAGCAGACGGCACAACGCGTGCGGCACGATTCGCCAGAGACGATTTACGCGGAGCTGATGGAGCGCACGCGCGATGGCGACCCGCGCGTGGTCGTCACCTTTCCGGTCGAACTGCCCGCCAACACCAGCGCCGACGAAGTGCAACAGTGGCTCGCGGCGAGCGGCTTCACGAAGGTGCAGGCCGAGCGCGAGGTCGCGTCGCCCACCGGGCCGCGAAAGTTGCTCGACGTGGTGGCCGATCGCTTCCGCCTGCAAGGCACCGAGAAGGTCCGCGCGGTCGAGGCGATCGAGACGGCCTTGAAGCGCGGGTCGGGGCGTGTGAACGTGTATGTATTGCCCCCTCTCCCGCTGGGAGAGGCCCGGGGGGTGGGCGGTCCCGCCGGCCCCTCACCCCAACCCTCTCCCCAAAGGGGCGAGGGAGCTACGCTGTGGCGCTTCTCCACCGGCCTGCACTGCCCCGACAGCGACCAACGCTACAGCGACCCGCAGCCGGCACTCTTCAGCTTCAACTCGGCCTACGGCGCCTGCGAGACCTGCCGCGGTTTCGGGCGCGTGATCGGCGTGGACTACGGCCTGGTGATCCCCGACCACCGCAAGACCCTGCGCGCCGGTGCGATCAAGACCATCCAGACGCCGGCCTGGAAAAGCTGCCAGGACGACCTGCTGAAGTACGGCGCCGAAGCCGGCATCCCGCGCGACACGGCGTGGGCGCAACTGACGGAAGCGCAGCGCGAGTGGGTCATCAACGGCACCCCCAGCTGGAAGGGCAACTGGAACAAGCAGTGGTACGGCGTGAAGCGCTTCTTCGAGTACCTGGAGAGCAAGGCCTACAAGATGCACATCCGCGTGCTCTTGTCGAAGTACCGGAGCTACACGCCTTGCCATGTGTGCGGCGGGGCGAGGCTCAAGACCGAGGCGCTGCTGTGGCGCATGGGAACCAAAGACGATGCCGATGCGGTGATGCCGCCGGCCAGGCGCTTCATGCCGCAGGGCGTCGATTGGACGCGCGAGCAGCTCGAAGCCTTGCCCGGCCTGACCGTGCACGACCTGATGCTGATGCCGATCGACCGCATCCGCCGCTTCTTCGACGGCATCTCATTGCCCAGCACGATGCTCGACGAAGCGCTGAAGCTGCTGCTCGACGAAGTGCGCACCCGGCTGAAGTACCTCTGCGACGTCGGCCTCGGCTACCTGACGCTCGACCGCCAGAGCCGCACGCTCAGTGGCGGCGAGGTGCAGCGCATCAACTTGACGACTGCCCTCGGCACCTCGCTCGTCAACACGCTGTTCGTGCTGGACGAACCCAGCATCGGCCTGCATCCGCGTGACATGAACCGCATCATCACCGCGATGCACCGGCTGCGCGACGCCGGCAATACGCTGGTGGTGGTGGAGCACGACCCGGCGGTGATGCTGGCAGCAGACCGGCTGATCGACATGGGCCCGGGCCCCGGCGAGCGCGGCGGCAGCATCGTGTTCGACGGCACGCCGCACGACATCCGCCAGGCCGACACCTTGACCGGCGCCTACCTGGGCACGCGCAAGCAGGTGGGCATGGGCATCAAACGGCTGGTGACGGAAGCCACGCCGAAGCTGATCCTCGAAGGAGCGCGCGATCACAACCTGCGCAACGTCACCGTCGAATTCCCGCTCCAGCACCTGGTGTGTGTGACGGGCGTGTCCGGATCGGGCAAGAGCACGCTGATGCAGGACGTGCTGTACCCCGCGCTGCAACGCCACTTCGGCAAGGCCACCGAAACGCCCGGTGAACACGATCGCCTGCTCGGTGCCGACTGGCTGACCGACGCGGTCTTCGTCGACCAGTCGCCGATCGGAAAGACCGCGCGCTCCAACCCGGCGAGTTACGTCGGCGCGTTCGACGAGATCCGCAAGCTGTTCGCGCAGTCGCCGCTGGCCGTGCAGCGCGCCTACGGCGCCGGCATGTTCAGCTTCAACGCCGGCAACGGGCGCTGCCCGACCTGCGGCGGCTCGGGCTTCGAGCATGTGGAAATGCAGTTCCTGAGCGACGTGTACCTGCGCTGCCCCGATTGCGACGGCCGCCGCTTCCGCGCCGAACTGCTGGAGGTGAAGATCGACCGCCGCCTGCCCGGCGACGTGATCCGCGATCTCAGTGTTGCCGACGTGCTGGAACTCACCGTCAGCGAAGCCGTGCAACTGTTCCGCGACGACCGCGAGGTGCTGCGGGTGTTGCAGCCGATCGTCGATGTGGGCCTGGAGTACGTGAAGCTCGGCCAGCCCGTGCCCACCTTGAGCGGTGGCGAAGCGCAGCGCCTCAAGCTTGCCGGCTTCCTGGCCGAGTCGGCGAGCAACTCCAGCGCGAGCCGGCAGGCGCTGGCCAAGAAGGGCACGCTGTTCATGTTCGACGAGCCGACCACCGGCCTGCACTTCGACGACATCGCCAAGCTGATGCGCTCGTTCCGCAAGCTGCTCGACGCGGGGCACTCGCTGATCGTCATCGAGCACAACCTCGACGTGATCCGTGCGGCCGACTGGCTGATCGACCTGGGGCCCGAAGGCGGCGAGGGCGGCGGGCAGGTGATCTGCACCGGCACGCCGGAAGACGTGAAGCAGCACGGCACGTCGCACACCGGCAAGGCGCTCGCCGACTACGACCGCGCGATGGGGCTGGACGGCCACGCGGTCGAAGACGGCCGCCCGCTGCAGAGCCTGCTGAAGACGGCGCGCGACGAGCGGCGGGCGAGCGAAGAAGTCATCCGCATCGTCAACGCGCGCGAGCACAACCTGAAGTCGATGGACGTGGACATCCCACGCGGCAAGTTCAGCGTGGTGACCGGCGTGTCGGGCTCGGGCAAGAGCACGCTGGCCTTCGACATCCTGTTCAACGAAGGGCAGCGGCGCTATCTCGAATCGCTCAACGCGTATGCGCGCAGCATCGTGCAGCCGGCCGGTCGGCCCGAGGTGGACGCGGTCTACGGCATCCCGCCGACCGTCGCGATCGAGCAGCGCCTGAGCCGCGGCGGGCGCAAGAGCACGGTGGCGACCACCACCGAGGTGTGGCACTTTCTGCGGCTGCTGTACGTCAAGCTCGGGCTGCAGCATTGCCCGAAGGACGGCTCGCCGGTCAAGCCGCAGAGCGCCGAGAGCATCGCCGCGCAATTGCTGCGGGACCACAAGGGCCAGCACGTCGGCCTGCTCGCGCCGCTGGTGGTCAACCGGAAGGGGCTGTACACCGACCTGGCCAAGTGGGCCAAGGGGCGCGGGCACACGCATTTGCGGGTCGATGGCGAGTTCATCGCCGTGAGCCCGTGGCCGCGGCTGGACCGCTTCAAGGAACACACTTTGGAGCTGCCGGTCGGCGACCTCATCGTCAACGCCGACAACGAAGCTGAGTTGCGCGAGATGCTGGCCAAGACGTTGGAGTTGGGCAAGGGCGTGATGCACCTGCTCGCGCCGCTCGACGGTCTGAAAGGCGCGATGCTGGCCGATGGCGCCACCGCGAAGATCGGCACCGTGAAGGTGTTCAGCACCAAGCGCGCCTGCCCGACCTGCGGCACGAGTTACGCCGAGCTCGACCCGCGCATGTTCAGCTACAACAGCAAACACGGCTGGTGCACCACCTGCGTCGGCACCGGGCTGGCGCTGACCAAGGAGCAGCGCAAGGCCTACGACGATTCGATCCGCGACGACGACGACAAGGGCCGCGAGCAGAGCTTCCCGTCCGAAGAGCAGGAGGTCGAGGGCCTGATCGACGAGCCGTGCGCCGAGTGCAGCGGCACGCGGCTGAACCTGATCTCGCGCGGCGTCACTTTCGAAGGCCACTCGATTGCGTGGGTGGCGCAATGGTCGGTCAGCGACACGCGCCAATGGGTGGCGGGCCTGAAGCTCGAAGGCCGCGACGCGCAGATCGCGCGCGACGTGGTCAGCGAGATCGCGAGCCGGCTCGAGTTCCTCGAAGAAGTCGGCCTCGGCTACCTGACGCTCGACCGCGCCGCGCCGACCCTGAGCGGCGGCGAGGCGCAGCGCATCCGGCTGGCCGCGCAACTGGGCAGCAACCTGCAGGGCGTGTGCTACGTGCTGGATGAGCCGACCATCGGCCTGCACCCGCGCGACAACCAGATCTTGCTGAAGGCGCTGCAGGGGCTGAGCGACAAGGGCAACACGCTGGTGGTGGTGGAGCACGACGAAGACACGATCCGCCGCGCCGAACACATCATCGACATCGGGCCGGGGGCAGGCAAGCGCGGTGGGTACCTGGTGGCGCAGGGGTCGGTGGCGGATCTGTCGGCGAATGCGGATTCGGTGACGGGCAAGTGGCTTGCGCATCCGCTGGTGCATCCCCTCCAGGCGAGGCGGGAGGTGTTTCTCCCTCTCCCCAAAGGGGAGAGGGAGCAACACCGCTGGCTCACCATCACCGGCGCCTCCCTCCACAACCTCCAGCAACTCACCGTCCACGTGCCACTGCAACGCCTCGTCGCCGTCACCGGCGTCAGCGGCTCGGGCAAGTCCACGCTCGCGCGCGACGTGCTGCTGACCAACGTGCACGCGGCCGTGGCGCAACGCGCCACCAAGGCCGGGCGAGACAACATCGCCAAGGGCGGCCACCCAGCGTGGGCCGGCTGCGAGGGCATCAGCGGCTACGAAGTCATCGACCGCGTGCTCGAAGTCGACCAGACGCCGATCGGCAAAACCCCGCGCTCCTGCCCGGCCACCTACATCGGCTTCTGGGACGTGATCCGCAAGCTCTTCGCCGAAACGCTGGAAGCCCGTGCGCGCGGCTACGCCCCCGCGCGCTTCAGCTTCAACACCGGCGAAGGCCGCTGCCCCGCGTGCGAAGGCCAGGGCATGCGCACGATCGCGATGAGCTTCCTGCCCGACGTGAAAGTGCCCTGCGAGGTCTGCCACGGCGAGCGCTTCAACGCCGAAACGCTGGCCGTCAGCTGGCGCGGCAAGAGCATCGGCGACGTGCTGAAGATGGAGATCGACGAGGCGGTCGAATTCTTCGCCGCGATGCCGAACATCAGCCACCCGCTGCAACTGATGAAGGACGTGGGCCTGGGTTACCTGACCCTGGGCCAACCCTCGCCCACGCTCAGTGGCGGCGAAGCCCAGCGCATCAAGCTCGTCACCGAACTCACCAAGGTGCGCGACGACGTGACCCGCCGCGGCAACAAGGCGCCGCACACGCTGTACGTGCTGGACGAACCGACGGTCGGCCTGCACATGGCCGACGTCGAAAAGCTGATCCGCGTGCTGCACCGGCTGGTGAATGGCGGCCACAGCGTGGTGGTGATCGAACACGACCTCGACGTGATCGCCGAAGCCGACTGGGTCATCGACCTCGGGCCGGAGGGGGGCGTGAAAGGTGGGGCGGTGGTGGGCGAGAGTGCGCCGGAGGGGCTTGTGGCGAATGCGCGCAGCCATACCGGGGCGGCATTGAAGGCGGTGCTGGCGCGGCGCTGACCGGGCCGCCGCGCGCCGTTATAAATGGTCAGGCAGCCGTCGCGCCTGCGTAGAACACATCCAGCGTCGGAAACTCCGCCGTGCCGCGCACGCAATCCCATAGGTAGATCGCAAAGCCCGGGTCGCCGGTCCACAGCGAGTGGCGCAGGCGGCCGTGGCGCTGCGCTTCGGCTTCGGTCTGCGCGATGCCGTGCATCGCGAAAGCACGCGCGCGATCGAGCCAGAGCGGATTGCCCGTGCGCCGGAACAGCTTGAGGAAGGCGTAGCCGTTGCCGCCGGTGCCGTGGCACAGGTTGGAGCCCTTGAGCAGCGGGCCGGCGGCCCAGATCGCTTCGCCGGCGGCGAGCAGGGTCGGGTCGAGCGCGGTGCCGGGAAAGTCGCCCAGGCACGCCACGAAGCCCGGCGCGCCGTGGCAGAACTGCATCAGCAGCGGCTTGTGCGACACCGTGTTGAGTTCGACGCGCCAGTTGCAGAGCGCGCCTTCCCAGGTGGCGGTGCGCGCGATGGTGTTGGCGATGCATGATTGCCACGCGGCCCACGCTTCGGGTTCGAGCAGGTGGCGGCCGCGGATCAGCGGCGAGGCGGTGGCGACGAAGCCATGCACGCCGTCGAGGTAGCTGCTCGTCCGGCCGTAAAGGTCCTGCGTCCAGTACTGACAGGCATGTTCCGCAGACCACTCCAGCTGCGACCACAGCCGCTCGGCGCTGGCGCGAAACAGCGTGGCCCAGCGCGCGTCGCCGGTGCGCTGGTGCAGAAACAGCGCAGCCAGCAAGGTGCCGGGAGCGCCCCACATGAGCTCGCGGGCCGGGTGGTCGATGTTGCCTTCGATCAACGCAGCCAGTCGGTCCGCCAGCTCGGCGGTGGGCCGGTGGCCGTGGGCGATCATCAGCAGCGGTGTGTCGCCCATCAGGTACGAGCCGACGTCGCCCGCATTGCCGAAGGCCTTCAGGCTGGCGTGGTTGCGTTCGAGCAGGCGCTCAAGTTCGTCGGCCTCGGCCAGCCAGGCGTGCGCCAGCGTGACCGCGCCGCTGGCCTGCAGGTGGTGCAGGGCCCACATCACACCGCAGGCCCCGTAGTACAGGCCTACCGCGGGGAGCTCGGGGTCTTCGCCCGGCTCCATGTCGCGCGGGTGCAGGCGCCAGGTGCCGTCGGGCGCAGCCTGCGCCTCGACGTCGCGCACGATGCGTTCGATCATGGTGCGCACGTGGCCCTCGTCCCAGGCGAGGTTCTGCAGAGCTTCGTGGCGGGCGGGGTCGTGAAGCATGCGGGCCTCGCGGAGCAGCGACGGGCCCCGATGTTGTCAGACCAGCGCCTGCGGTTCAAGCGCCCGCGAAATGCGCAGAACCCTTCACGCTCTGCGTGCAACCCAGGGCTTGTCATCAATCTGTCATCGGTCGTACCCTGCAGTACGGAGGTTCTTCGCATGGGCCGTCTCGGTCGGGTTGTGCTGGGGGTGCTGTCGACGCTGCTGGTCGGCGCTGCGCACGCGGGCGCGCTGACCTACGAGCCGGTGGCGCTGGGCTGGTCGCATGACGAGGTCGAGCAGGCCACGCGCGGCACCGCCAGCGCCCTCGTGCAGCGCGCCGAGCAGACGCAGCGGCTGGGCTGCCGGCGCCACTGCGAGCGGCTCGACACGGTCTTTGCGCGGCTGGTGGCCGTGGCGCGCTGGCAGTCGGCGCGTTCGCTGGGGCTGCGCTGGTCACTCACCGTGGTTCGGCTCGACGACGTGGAGGCCATGGCCCTGCCGGGCGGCCAGATCGTGATCTCCGAAGGCTTCATCGACCGGCGCGCGCAGAGCGACGAAGCGCTGGCCTTCGTGCTGGCCCACGAGATGGCGCACAGCGTGCTGGAGCATGAACGCCAGGCGCTCACGTTCGCGCGCATGCTGCTGCCGCGCCATGTGCCGCGCACGGTGCGCGACATGTACACCGAGATGGACTACAACATCGGGCTGCTCAAGGCGATGGAGCCGGTGATCCAGCAGGGCGAGCTCGAAGCCGACGAACTCGGTTTGCTGATGGCCAGCGTGGCGGGTTATGCGCCGGACGCGCAATTGCGCTTCATTGAACGCGAGGCCGAGTTCGACACCGGGGCGGCGCGCCTGGTGAGCACGCACCCGCCAGCGCAGGTCCGGCTCGATCAGCTGAAGGCACGCCTGCCGTGGGCGCGGCGCTTGTTCACTGAAGGGCCCGCGGCCGCGGAGTCGTCGGAGTTTGAAGCGCGCTAAGCTGCGCGCCCATGAGCACCCCCCCCCGCAAGATCCTCGTCACCGGCGCCACCAGCGGCATCGGCGCCGGCATCGCCCGCGCGTTCGCCGCCGCGGGCGACGCGGTCACCGTCACCGGTGCCACCGACGCCGAAGTGAAGCGCGCGGCCGACGACCCCGCTTTCGCCGGCATCGCCGCGCAGGCGCTCGACGTGCGCGACGGCGCCGCCGTCGCAGCCTTCGTCGAAGCCCTGGGCGAACTCGACGTGGTGGTCAACTGTGCCGGCGTGATCCGGCGCGGCGCCGAACACGACCCGGCAGCGTTCGCCGACGTGATCGACATCAACCTCACCGGCACGATGCGCGTGTGCACCGCGGCGCGCGCAGGGCTGAAGGCGCGCCGCGGTTGCATCGTCAACACCGCGTCGATGCTGAGCTTCTTCGGCGGCGGGCTGGTGCCGGGTTACAGCGCCAGCAAAGGCGGCGTGGCGCAGTTGACCAAGAGCTTGGCGATCGCGTATGCGGCCGACGGTATCCGCGTCAACGCGGTCGCGCCGGGCTGGATTGCCACGCCGCTCACGCAGGCGCTGCAGGACGACCCGACCCGCTCGGCGCCGATCCTGGCGCGCACGCCAATGGGCCGCTGGGGCACGCCGAACGACGTGGCCGGCCCGGTGCTTTTCCTGTGCAGCGGCGCGGCGGCCTTCGTCACCGGCGTGGTGTTGCCAGTGGACGGTGGTTACCTGATCAGCTGAACCCGACCCCAGGAACATGAACATCAAATTCACGGAGAACCTTTCATGATCGTCCAGCTCCCCGGCATCCAGCCCGAAATCGCGGTCCAGGCGATTCCCGACGACGAACGCGTGTGGGTGCCTCAGGCGCCCGACGTGTCGTTCCGCCCGCTGCTGCTCAACACCGTCACCGGCAGCTGGTGCAACCTGTTGCGGGTGCGCAAGAGCGGCGTGCTGTCGTGCCACATCCACCCGTCGTGGGTGACCGGCTACGTCATCAAGGGCGCGTGGCGCTACCTCGAACACGACTGGGTCGCCAGCGAGGGCAGCTTCGTCTATGAGCCGCCGGGCGAGATCCACACCCTGGTGGTGGACGAGGCGGTCGGTGCGCAGGAGATGATCACCTTCTTCAACATCCACGGCGCCATGGTCTACGTGGACGAACACGGCAAGCACACCGGCTACGAAGACGTGTTCACCAAGATCGAGATGTGCCGCAAGCATTACACCGAGGTGGGTCTGGGCGCCGGCTACGTCGATCAGTTCGTCCGGTAGCAGATTCTGGCGGCCCCGTCACCCCTCGATTGAGGGGCGTTTGCCGGCCATTTGCGCTGCATTTTTGGGGGACACCCCCCTAAACTGAAGTCCATCCGGGTGGGGTCCCCGCTCGGGCCCCACTGCCGCGCTCGCGGCGCGAACAACAGGGCGCGCCCCACGCGCCAACGGAGGTCCCATCATGGAACATCCCCTTCTGCGCCGCTGCCTGGCCGCGGGCCTTTCGACCGTGCTGGCCTGGCAACTGGCGGCCTGCGGCGCAGGCGATGGCCGCACGACGACGGCCAGCGGCGCCGAGGCTTCGGCGGCCGGCCCTGCAGCATCTGCCAGTGATGCCGACGCGGGCAGCGCCGAGCTGATCGAGGCGGCACTCGCCAAGGGGGACATCAACGCCGAAGCGGCTCTCACCTACAAGGTGTTTGCGCTGTTCCGCGACGCCCGCTTGCCGGTGGCGTACCAGGGTGCAGCCGGCGAGGAGTCGGAGTCCACGGTGCTGGAAGAGGCGGCGGCCGGGTTCGACACGCTGTCGCC
>JANMYQ010000158.1:0-1858 GCA_031382215.1 Methylibium sp. | reverse complement strand
GCAACGGGCACGAAACGTCGGACGCTCGAGCACCCTGCCTCGGGGAAGACCGCGCGCGAGGCGGGTGGCATCGGGCGCCGGCGGACCGAGGTCAAGCCGACGGTTGCACCGACGGCGGGCCGGCGGAGTGCGTTTTTGAAGTCCTGGAGCTTCGTCAAGATCTTCGATTTCGACGCCATGCAGCGGGTGCAGGTGATCAAGCAGGGACTGCCCGCCACTCTGCCCGGGGACATGGCCTCACGCATGGGCATGAGCAAGGAACGGCTGTACGTCACCCTGGGATTGCCTCGGGCCACCGTAGAGCGCAAAGCCCGTGAATCGAAACCACTGTCGCCAGACGAGAGTTCACGCGTGCTCGGCATCGGGCACTTGGTCGGTCAGGTTCAGCGCATGGTGGAAGAGTCAGGGCAACCCGAGGGATTCGACGCCGCAGCCTGGGTCGCTCGCTGGCTGGAGAGGCCTGTTCCCGCGCTGGGTGGAATGAAGCCTGCGGAGTTGATGGACACCGCTGAAGGCCAGGGCATCGTCTCCAACTTGCTCAGCCGAACCCAGTCGGGCGCGTACGCGTGACCTTTCTTCTCTGGCGAATCGCGTCCGACGCGCCGGAGTGGGAGGCGCACGACCTGACGGGCAAAGGCGCGCAGGTGACGGGCGGACGATGGAACCGCAAGGGAAAGCCGGTGGTGTACTGCGCGGGTACGATCTCGCTCGCAGCGCTGGAGACTGCAGTGCACATCGAAGCCGACGATTTGCCGATGAACCGGTTCGTGGTCTGCGTGGAAGTACCTGACGACGTTTGGGCAGCGAGGACGGTGCGACCTGCGGCGTCACTGCCTGTCGGATGGACGGCGCGACCGGAGGGCAAGGTGTCACTGGACGTCGGAGACGCTTGGCTGGCTGGCGGCGCGTCGGCCCTGATGGAAGTGCCCTCGGTCATCGTCAACGAGGAGAGCAACGTGCTCATCAACCCAAGGCACGCCGATGCCGCGAAGCTCAGATCGTGGAAGGTGCGACGTGGTTCTTCGACGAGAGGCTGAAGCGCTGAAACCTCGGGCTTGCGCCCCCGCCATCGGTGGGCCGGGCTCGTGGTGCTAGCTCATGACGCGGCGCGCTCGGCGCGGACGCCGCCGCGAGCATCTGGCGCGGGCGCGGGTCGGCACCGGCATGGGCGTGCAGGTGCGCGATCTGGTGCGCTCGCTGGCCGCGGCGGACCCGACGAACGGCAGCCCCGGCTGAATTGCGGACGTTCGCCCCACGTCAACGAAGGTCAGCAACAGACTGGCTGCTGCCGTTCAGGGCAGGCAGTTGAATGACAGCTGCTGGCGGAACCTGTCATTCGTGTTTCGCGCACGCGTCCGGCCGCTGTACCTCGGAACCAGCCGTTCACTGGCGGTAAGGCCGATAGAAGCGCTTGCCGCCATGCCGCCACTGCGGCCACCGGCAGCTCGCTCTTGCCGCCGACAGGAACTTCCGACCCGTTGCTGTCGGTCGCCGTCTCGAATTCAAGGGCTGCTGCGCGACCAGATGCGGCCGGTCGACCGCGCTCAGTCGGATCGCCCCTCTTTAGCCAAGCGGACGTTCCTGGCTCCGGGACTGTCGACATGTGGATGTCGCGGACGAGCCCCTTGCGCCTGTCGGGATACGAGAGCACCATGGAGCGCCAACGTGGCTTGCGGGTGGCGTGCTTCGCTCAAACGTCGTAGATGCCAGCCAAGTTGTTCCGCGGACGACGCCGGTTACCTTCCTGCAGCCAGGCGCCGTTCCTCAACCTTGTTGCCGAGGAAATGGAAATGAGGCACAGCACAAAGTTTCTCGCGACGAGCTCGATCGCCGCCTTCGCTTCAGGTGCCCTAGCGCA
>JANMYQ010000146.1:0-1541 GCA_031382215.1 Methylibium sp. | reverse complement strand
GGTTCAGCGCCGGGTCGTCGGGCGAGCGCGCCAGCCACTCGTCGAGCATTCGTTGCGCGAACTGACGCTGGCCGCCCGCGTGCAACAACCAGGCGTACAGCGCCATGCCACCGGGCAGTTCGCGATGTGCCCCGGCCGCGTGGGCGCCGAAGCCGAGCGCGCGGCGGTACTCGCCGGCCTGCATGTAGCTGCGCACCAGACCGAGTTCGACGTCGGCTGCATGCACGATCGCCGCGGCCGACTCGAACGCCTTCAACGCCGCCGCCGCATCACCGGCGTCCAGGCTGGCTTCGCCCTCGGCCACGAGCTGGCGGCGACGCGCCAAGGTCTCGGCAGCCCCTGGCCCGTTGGGGCCAAGAAGGCGTTGCTGGGCCTCGATGCTGAAAGACGGTGTCTGGCCCGCCGCCGTCAGCGCCGCCGAGGCCAGCAGGCCGGCAGCAAGCCAGCCTGCGCGTTTCAACGGCATGCCGCAACGAAACGGGTTACGGCAGCCGAACGATGCGCGGTTTGGCCAGCGTCGCTACCGTCGGGTCATAGGCGGCGGCCGGGCTCTTGAAGGCGACCAGGTAAGCAACCAGTGCGTCGATGTCCTGCGCGCCGCCGAGCTGATTCAGCCCGCTGATGAAGGTCGTGAAATTGTCGCCGCCGGTGGCCATGAAGTTGTTGACGGTCACTCGGTAAGTCTGCGTGGGGTTCAGTACCACGCCGCCACTGACCAAGGTCTGCACCGGCCCGGTGATGAGCGGCGCGGCAGGGTTGGCGGTAAGGTCGGTGGGCGTGAACGACACATCGACGATGCGCGAATCGCAGATGCCAGCCGAATTCCAGGTGTACTTGAAGCCGACACTGATCTGCATGATGCGGTTCGCCACCTGGCCCCGGCAACCGAGGAACTGCTGCTCCAGCACGTCCTTGATCTGCTGCGCGGTCAGCGTCATGGTCACCAGGCTGTTGCCGAAGGGCTGCACCGTGAAGGCGTTGCCGTAGGTCAGGTCATAGGGATAGACGACCGGGGCGACCGCGTCGATAAAACCCGGATTGCGCACGCCACCTGCGTTCATGAACGCAATCTGCGCGCCGCCCACGCCGCTCGGTTGGGTCGCCAGCAGTTGGGCATCGGCAATCAGGTCGCCCGCTTCCATCTCACCTGCCGGATTGGCCGTGTTCGTCATCGGTGCGGTGATGGTGGCGAGCACGGCATTGGCCAGCGGTGATACCGCCGTCTGGTACTGCGCGACGACGCTCTGCACCTGCGGGTTGTTGCTGATGTAGGTGTTCAGCGCCGCGATGTCCGGGTTGGCTGCATTCGTCGGGTCGTTGCGTGCCACCAGCACGTTGTTGGCGCTCACCGAGCTCACGTTGCGGGTGACGGTGTCCAGCGTGAGGTCCACCTCGGTCAGCACGCGGCCGAACGCGGGCGTGCTGGTCACGGGGACGAGGCGGCCGACCTTGTTCGGAATGCCCGTCGGGCGCGGCGTGGTGACCGCATTGGCCAGCGACGTGCCCGTGACATCGACGGTGCTGGCCGAGCAGTTGTAGGC
>JANMYQ010000143.1:0-1779 GCA_031382215.1 Methylibium sp. | reverse complement strand
CGGTGGCCACTTACCGCCAGCTCGAAGGTGGACGGGTGGAGGTGATCAACCGCTGCCGCCGCGTCGACGGCAGCCTCAACGAGGTCACAGGAATGGCGCGGCCGAGTGCATCGCAGCTACGGGATGCCCGGCTCGAGCCCGCGCGACTGGAGGTCAGTTTCCTGCCCGCAACGCTGCGATGGTTGCCCATCTGGGGCTCCTACTGGGTGATCCAGCTGGCCGACGATGGCCGCTATGCCGTGGTCAGCGAGCCCAAGCGCGAGTACCTCTGGGTGCTGTCCCGCACGCCTTCGCTGTCGGCGGTCGATGAAACTGCGATACGCTCCCGCCTCGTCCAGCAGGGCTTCGAGCTCGGCCGCTGGCAAGCCCATCCCCACGCGCCGCCCGTCGCAGCCCCGCGCTGAAGCCGGGCGGCCCCTCGAAAGCCCCTGCCATGCTCGGCATCGCCGACTTCGGCGCCTTCTGCGCCGCCATCCTGCTGTTCCTGGCGCTGCCCGGGCCTGGCACCTTCGCGCTCATCACCTCCACCGGCAAGGGCGGGTTGCGTGCCGGAGCTGCAGCGACCCTGGGCGTGATTGCCGGTGACCAGGTGCTGTTGTGGCTGGCCGTGGCCGGGGTCGCAGCGCTGCTCGCGGCCAACCCGGCCGTCTTCAAGGCGGTGCAGTACGCCGGCGCGGCCTACCTCGGGTGGATCGGCCTGAAGCTGATCTTCGCCAGGCCAGGGTCGGCATCGCCCATCCGCATCGAACCGCACCATTACGCGCGCCAAGCCTTTGTGATCACTCTGCTCAATCCGAAGGCCATCGTGTTCTACATGGCCTTCTTCCCCTTGTTCATCGACCCGGCGCAACACCGCGGCGTGGTCACCTTCGCTGCGATGGCGCTGACGATTGCGGTGATCACGGCGGTGTACTGCCTGCTCCTGTGCGCTTTCGCGGAGGCCATCAGTGCCAGGGTGCGGGCGCATCAGCGGCTGGCCCGCGGCCTGGAGAAGCTCGCAGGCGTCTTTCTCATCGGATTCGGCATCCGCCTCTCCACCCAATAAGAACCATGCGCATCTTCTGCATCGCCAACCAGAAAGGCGGCGTCGGCAAGACGACCACCACCGTCAACCTGGCCGCCGGGCTGGCCCAGGTGGGCAAACGCGTGCTGCTGGTGGACCTCGACCCGCAGGGCAATGCGACGATGGGCTCGGGCATCGACAAGCGCACGCTCGACCCGAGCGTCTACGACGTGCTGCTGGAGACCACCTCGGTCGCAGAAGCGCGACTGCCCAGCCCGAGCGGCGGCTACCAGGTGCTGGGCGCCAACCGCGACCTGGCCGGCGCCGAGGTCGAGCTGGTGCAGCTGGAGCGGCGGGAAAAGCGGCTCAAGTCGGCGCTGCAGGCGGTGCGGGGGGAATACGACTTCGTGCTCATCGACTGCCCGCCGTCGCTGAGCATGCTCACGCTCAATGGCCTGTGTGCAGCGCACGGCGTGATCGTGCCGATGCAGTGCGAGTACTTCGCGCTCGAAGGCCTGTCCGACCTCGTCAACACGATCAAGCAGGTGCATGCCAACCTGAACCCCGAGCTCGAGATCATCGGCCTGCTGCGGGTCATGTTCGACCCCCGCATCACGCTGCAGCAGCAGGTCAGCGAGCAGCTCAAGGCGCACTTCGGCGACAAGGTCTTCAACACCGTGATCCCGCGCAACGTGCGGCTGGCCGAAGCGCCCAGCTACGGCCAGCCGGGCGTCACCTTCGACCCGTCGAGCAAGGGTGCGCAGGCATTCGTCGAG
>JANMYQ010000086.1:0-46120 GCA_031382215.1 Methylibium sp. | reverse complement strand
ACCTACATCAACGGCAAGGCGATCAAGAAGCAGCTGTTGACCCACAACGACACGGTGGAGATCGGCAAGTACAAGATCAAGTACCTGGTCGAAGACGGCACCGATTACGAAAAAACCATGATCATGAAGCCGGGCAGCATGGCTTCGGGTCAGCACACGCCAGGCTTCGGCGCGTCGGGCTTCGGCCCGCTGGGCGGTTCCACGTCGCCCGCCGCGATCAAGGTGCTCAACGGCGCTGCGGCCGGCCGTGAGGTCGCGCTCACCAAGGTGGTCACCACGGTCGGCAAGCCGGGCGTGCAGGTGGCCTCCATCACCAAGCGGCCGGGCGGGTACGTGTTGGCCCACGTCGAAGGCGCGCTGCGGCCCACCGTCAACGGCAGCCCGGTCGTCAGCGAAACGGTGCACCTGAAGAATGGTGACGTGATCGAGCTGGCCGGAACGCAAATGCAGTTTGTCCAGGCCTGAACTGCAGGTCCGCCGGTTCGCCCTGCGGACCTGAACCTCCCGCGCCAAGCGCATGAGCTGGCGCGCCACCGTATCCAAAAGTCTGCGTGGCACGCTGGTGTTGTCAGCGGTGCTGCTCGGGCTGATGCACGCCAGCGGCGTGTGGCGGCTGGGTTTCATCGACGGGATCGACCTGGCCATCGCCGACTCGCGCCTGCGTGCCCACATGCCGCGCGGCATGGACCCACGCATCGTGGTGGTCGACATCGATGAGGCCAGCCTGGCCCAGGTCGGCCGCTGGCCCTGGGGCCGCGACCGCATGGCCGAATTGGCCGACGAGCTGTTCGTGCGCCAGCGGGCCGCCGTGGTCGGTTTCGACCTGCTCTTTGCCGAGCCTGACCACAGCTCGGGGCTGCCGGCTCTGGAGCGGCTGGCTGCCACCGACCCTGCTCTGCAACCCGCGCTGGCAACCTTGCGAGCGACCCTGGACCACGACGGCCGCTTTGCGCGCGCGCTGGCCAACCGCCCAGCCGTGCTGGGCTTCTACCTGACCAGCGACCGCGGTGGCCACCAGGCCGGCGTGCTGCCCGCCCCGGTGTTCGACGCTGCCGCGCTGCAGGGCCGGCCGATCGCGTTCACGCGCTGGAATGGCCATGCGGCGAGCCTGCCGGCCATTGCCGCGGCCGCGCCGGCGGCTGGATTCTTCAACTCCATCCCGGACGCCGACGGCCTTGTGCGCTCCGTGCCGCTGATCGCCGAGCACGCCGGGCGGCACTACGAATCGCTGGCGCTGGCCATGTTCCGCCGCTACACCGGCCTGCCGAAGGTCGAGCCCGCATTCCCCCGCCAGAACTGGCTGCCGAGCGACTACAACGGGCTGGAGAGCATCGTGCTGGCGCAGGGCGCTCAACGCCTGGCTGTTCCGGTGGACGCGCGGGTGGGGGTGCGCATCCCGTTCCGCGGCACCGGCGGCGCGGCGGGCGGTTCGTTCGAGTACCTGCCCGCAGGTGACTTGCTCGCGGGCCGTGTGGCCGCCGGCCACCTGACTGGCAAGCTGGTGCTGGTGGGCTCCACTGCGCCGGGCCTGTTCGACCTGCGGGCCACGCCCGTGTCCGAGGTGTTCCCGGGCGTCGAGGTCCACGCCAGCCTGCTGGCAGGCCTGCTCGACGGCCACTTGCCGGTTCAGCCCGATTGGGCCGGGGGTGCCGAGGCGGCGCTGATCATGTTGACGGCCAGTGTGCTGGTGATGGCCCTGCCGCGACTGGTCCCGGCGACTGCGTTGTTATTCACCCTGGGCCTGGCCGCGTTTCTGGTCGGCCTCAACCTGTGGCTGTACCGCACCCACGCGCTGGCGCTGCCCCTGGCCTCGGCCCTGCTGCTGACCGCGCTGGTCTACACCGGCACCACGGTCTGGGGCCACATCACCGAAGGCCGCATCCGCCGTTCGCTGGCGCGGCTGTTCGGCTCGTATGTGCCGCCCGAGCTGGTGGTGGAGATGGCGCGCGACCCGGCGCGCTACGACATGCGGGCTGAAAACCGCGTGCTCAGCATCATGTTCTGCGACATGCGCAACTTCACCCGCGTGTCCGAAGCGCTCTCGCCCGAAGATCTGCGCGCCCTGATCAACCGCTTTTTCTCCAGCATGACAGCCGCCATCCGCGAGCAGCGCGGCACGCTGGACAAGTACATCGGCGACGCGATCATGGCCTTCTGGGGCGCCCCGGTGACCGATGCGAACCACGCCGCCCACGCCGTGCGCGCCGCGCTGGCCATGCTCGAGCGCATGAAGCTGCTCAACGAAGACCTGGCCGCCCGGGCCCTGCCGCAGATCGGCCTGGGCATCGGCATCAACACCGGGCTGGTGTGCGTGGGCGACATGGGATCGGACATTCGGCGCAGCTACACCGTGATGGGCGACGCCGTGAACCTTGCCTCGCGCATCGAAGCGCTGACCCGCCACTACGGGCTGGACCTGCTGGTAGGCGAGTCCACCCAAGCGGCGGCCGGGAGCGAATTTGCCTGGCTCGAAGTTGACCGCGTTCGCGTCAAGGGCAAGCAGCAGGCCGTGACCCTTTTCACGCCCATTCCGGCACCCGTTGCCGAGGCCGTAGCGTTTGAGGAGGAATTGCGACTTTGGCGCCTTGCGCAGCAGAGCCACCGCACTCAAGATTGGGATCGGGCGCAGGCGTCGCTGTCAGAGTTGCGTGCCCGGTACACACAATCGCCCTTTGCGGGCCTGTACGAACAATTCACCGAGCGCATCATCGAGTACCGCAGAACGCCACCGCCACCCGGCTGGGACGGCGCCCACACTTTCGACAGCAAATGAACCTCCACGTTCTCGGTTGCTCCGGCGCCATAGCGGCCGGCTGCAAGACCACGGCCTTCCTGCTCGATGGCGACGTGCTCATCGACGCCGGCACCGGCGTGGGTGACCTGGCGCTGGAGGACCTGGCCAAGGTCGACCACATCCTCATCAGCCACTCGCACCTCGACCACGTGCTGTCCATCGGCCTGCTGGCCGACAGCGTGATGCGCCTGCGCAAGGCGCAGAGCCGCCCCGCCATCCAGGTGCGCGCGCTGCCACAAACCTTGGCCGCGCTGCGCCAGCACATCTTCAACGGCGTGATCTGGCCCGACTTCACCCGCCTGCCCAGCGCCGAGAACCCGGTGCTCGAACTGGTGCCCATCGCCATCGGAGACGTGCTGACCCTGAGCGGCAAGCGCATTGAAGTGCTCAGTGCCTCACACACCGTGCCGGCGGTCGGCTTTGCTGTGGACAGCGGCAGCGCCGGCTGGTGGGTCTACACCGGCGACACCGGCCCCAACCCCGCGCTGTGGCAGCGCCTGCAAGACATGCAGGTCGCCCACCTCGTCATCGAAACCGCCTTCAGCGACGAAGAACACCAACTCGCCAGCATCAGCCGCCACTTGTGCCCCACTGCACTGGGCCACGAACTGGCGCAATTGGCCGGCAGCGTGGACGTGCACATCACGCACATCAAGCCGGGCGAAATGGAAGCGGTGATGGCAGAGATTGGCAGGCTCGGCACGCCGCATCGGGTGCATGCGTTGGAGGCGGGGCAGGTGATCGCGCTCGGTTGACGAGCCTACAAGGCGCTTCGCATCCGACGGCTCTGATACGCCTGGGGCTACGCTTGGCGCATTAGGAGGCACACAATGGGATTGTTCGATTGGGCGAGGCGGTCGTCTTCTGCTCGAAACGCGAAGGCGGCAACGCGCGAGACACGCGTTCAACAATCGCCCGCACCGGGTCCGGCCTTGAGTGAGGAAGACCAGGTCAGGCGCGGAATCGATTTACTGGGCGCTGGCAAGTTTCTGCAAGCCTGCGACGCCTTCCGCGCCGCCCTTGCGCTGAATCCTCGATCTGCCGCCAACAACGTCAACCTTGCCTACGCGCTTCAACAGATCGACGCCGAGACCGACGCACTGCCTCATCTGCGAAAGGCCGTCCTCCTCGACCCTCAATCGTTCGACGCGCAGTACATGTTGGGCGCCGCTCTGGAGCGCGTGCCTGACCTTCCAGGAGCTGCGAAACACTTTAGTGAAGCGGTGGCGCTTCGCCCTGACTTCGAGACGGCGCGTGCCGACCTTTGTCGAGTCCTGGCCCTGGGTGGCGACACCGTCGCCGCCCGCGCGGCCATCGTGGCGGCGACCGAACTCAACCCTGACAGCGCCGACTTTCACTACTACCTTGGCAACTTGTGCATGGCCGAGAAGAGCGCGCTCGCGGCCGTCGAAAGCTACTCCCGAGCACTTGCGTTGAAGCCGGACTATGCGCAAGTGCATGCAAACATGGGCCTGGCGTTGGTCGAGCAAGGCAAGCTGGATCAAGCCATCGGCAGCTTCGAGCGCGCTGTGGCTATCGAACCTTCGTCGTGCGAATTCCACACGAAACTGGGGCTCGCGTTCAAAGCGCAGCGGCGCTTCGGCGAAGCGGCTCAAACATTGCAACGCGCGCTCGGATTGGATCCCGACAACGCGGAGGTCCATAACGAATTGGGGATCGTGCTGACCGAACAAGGCTTGCCCGATCAGGCCGTTGACAGGTTTCGCAAGGCAATTGCCCTCCGCCCCGAGCTGCCCGGTGCCTATGCGAACCTGGGATTGGCGCTGTACGAACGAGGCGACGTTGCAAAGGCGATCACGGTCTATTGCCAGGGCCTGGCAATCAAGCCGCTCGCCGAGACTCACGACAACCTGGCGATCGCGTTGCAAAAGCAGGGCGCGGTGGATGAGGCCATTGAACATTTTCAGATGGCCCTGGAGCTTCGGCCCGAGAACCTGAACACGCGCTGCAACCTCGCCGCCGCGCTGTATGACGCCGGCAGGCCGCAAGAGGCCATTGCTGCCTATCGCGAAATTCTGCGGTTGAGACCCGAGCACCTGATTGCTCACAGCAACCTTCTGTGCAACCTCAGCGTCGACGAAAACATCAGCCCCGAAGACTACCTTGCGGAGGCGCGACGCTTCAACGCCAAGCTCACCCAGCAACCTCTTCAGCCCGTAGTTTCACGGCCCGATGAGACACGCCGCCTGCGCATTGGGTTTGTTTCTGGTGATCTTCGTATCCATCCAGTGGGCTTCTTCCTCGAAGGCATTCTTCAGCACATCGACACGAGCAGGCTCGAGCTGTTTGCTTATTCCACCACGCCGAAGGAAGACGAACTTACCGCTCGGATCAAGCCACGCTTCGCTCGATGGCAAGTGTTGAAAGGCCTCAGTGACGAAGCTGCGGCTCGGGTCATTCGGGCTGACGGTGTGGACATCCTTCTCGACCTTGCCGGACACACCGGCGACAACCGCTTGGCGGTGTTCGGCTTTCGGCCAGCACCTGTGCAGATCAGCTGGCTCGGCTTTTTTGCCAGCACCGGCGTCTCGGCTATCGACTACTTGTTCGCAGACGACGCCTGCGTTCCCCCGGGCTGCGACTCATGCTTCACGGAAAGGGTCTGGCGCCTGCCGCAAACGCGCATGTGCTACACCCCACCGTCCGATGCCGATGCTCCCGAAGTTTCGGAGCTGCCGGCTTTGAAGCGAGGTCACATCACCTTTGGGTGCTTTCAGCGCCTTCCCAAGCTCACAGACGCCGTGCTGGATCTGTGGGGCCGGGTCTTTGAGGCAATGCCGAACGCGCGCCTGCTGATGCAAAGCCACCAGACCGGCCGGCCGATATTCACTGAACAGATTCTTGCGCGCCTGGCGGCAGTCGGGATCTCGGCTGAACGCGTCACAATTCGCGGCCCAGCCATCCGCAATGCGTACCTGCAGTCGTACTCAGAGGTGGACATCGTTCTCGATACGTTTCCCTACACCGGCGGCACGACCACCTGCGAGGCTCTGTGGATGGGGGTGCCGACCGTCACACTGACCGGCGCATCGATGATTGCCCGACAGGGTGACGCCTTGCTGGGCGCTGCAGGCTTGCAGGATTGGGTGGCCCAAGACCCGGCGGAGTATGTCCGCAAGGCGGTGGCATTCGGCACCAACGTGGCCGAATTGGCGCTCCTGCGAGCCTCCATGCGGAAGCGAATCCAGGCCACCCCATTGTTCGACGTGCGCCTGTTCGCGCGCCGCCTGGAGGATGCTTTGGCAAGCATTTGGCGTGAACATCTTTCCCAGGCTCCCCGCGATGCTGCCGCTCCCCTGTGACACAAATCGTCGCTCTGGCTGGTGAGAAGCACAAACACGGGCCGTGCCGCCTGACGCGTTTCGTCACCAAATGCGGTGTCGACTCACCAAACAGCCAACTTCTGCCCACTTTTCGGCACTGGACTGTGCGGGCACGGGAGGTGCATATGGTCATTGCGAGCGACAGATTCGCTGTCCTTTTCAACCCCTAGGAGATCCTCCGACATGAAGCGCGTCCAGCAAGGTTTTACTCTTATCGAACTGATGATCGTTGTGGCGATCATCGGCATCTTGGCAGCGGTGGCTCTGCCGGCCTACCGTGACTACACGGTGCGAGCCAAGGTTTCGGAAGTCGTGCTGGCAGCATCCGGCGCGCGCACTGCCATTGCCGAACTGGCAGGTACGTACAGCGGCATGCCTTCAACGACATCCGGCGCCGCGGGCACGGCATTCAGCAATGCCGTTTCGAAATACGTTTCTGGACTCGTCTATACGAGCGCTGGTACCGCCGAAGGCGTCGTGACCGCCACGGCGACTGGCGACACGAACATCACCGGCAGCACGATCACGCTGACCGGCGCGTACAGCACGGCCACCGGCCAGGTGTCGTGGACCTGCGGGGGCACGATCGACCCGAAGTTCCGCCCGTCCAGCTGCAAGTAAGCAGCAGGTGGGCCCAGCAAAAGGATCTCTTCGGAGGTCCTTTTTTCTGGGGCCGCCGACAAACTGAATAGGCGGGCCCGCCCACCTTGATATTGGTTGTGTGCCTCGAAGGTCAACATGAGACGACTACAGCAAGGTTTCACGCTGATTGAACTGATGATCGTCGTGGCGATCATCGGCATCCTGGCGGCGGTGGCGATTCCGGCCTATCGTGACTACACGGTGCGCGCGCGAGTGTCCGAGTTGGTGCTGGCCGCTTCCAGCGCGAGGGTGGTCATTGCCGAGATGGCGGGCACCCTGGGTGAGATGCCATCGACCGCATCAGGCGCCGCTGGGGCTGCCTTCACCTCCTCAGCTTCGAAGTACGTTTCGACGGTGGACTACGAGATGACCACCACCGCGCTGGGGGTCATCACCGCGACCGCCACCGGCGACACCAACATCAACGGCTCGACAGTCACATTGAGTGGCGCCTACAACTCGGCCACGGGTCAGGTGATCTGGACCTGCGCTGGCACCATCACCCCGAAGTTTCGCCCGTCCAGTTGCAAGTAGCCCGGGCAGCCACATCCTCTTCAAAGGCACCGCAAGCGGCCACACCCTATGCGCCGCTGGCCGCTGGCGCCTGTGCGCTGTTTTCCTGGCTGATGCCAACCCATCAGCATCCGTGGCCTTCATTTCACGCTGAACTCGCCATGGCGACGGGGGCCTTGCTCCTGGCGGCCTGGATGTCTTGGCGGAGCCGACGGCGGGCGTTCGCCGTCACTGCGCTCGCTGGCCTGGCGCTGTTGGCGGCGCTGATCCCGTGGCTGCAACTGGCTGGCGGGATGATCACCTTCGCAGGTGATGCGGCACTGGCAAGCCTTTATCTGTCGGGCTTTGCGCTGGCGCTCATATTTGGCCACCACATGGTTGAAGAATGGGGCCACGAGCAGGCGCTGGCTGGGCTCGCGTGGCTCATCCTGGTGGCCGGGCTCGCGTCCGTCTGGCTGGCTTTGTACCAATGGCAATCGCTTGACTACCTGGGCCTGTACACAGCCCCGCTTGAACCTGGTGCGCGACCCTGGGCAAATCTCAACCAACCCAACCATCTCGCCACCCTGCTGGTGATGGGCCTGGTGGCGGTGGCCGGTCTGTACGACGCCCGAAGGCTAGGCGCTGCCACGGCTTGGGCGTTGATCCTGCTCTTCGGGTTTGGTCTGGCAATGACCCAATCGAGAACCGGCCTGCTCGAAGTGTTGGTGGCCGGCGCCTGGATGATGGGTTGCAGGCGAGCGCTCGGACGGCGCCTGGCAGCCCGGCATCTGCTGATCGGTATCGCGCTCGTGCTTGGGATGCCGATTGTGTGGGATGCGGCCAACTCACTGCTTGGGAATATTGCCTCACGAAGCGGGGCGGCAATGCTCCAGCCGGGCACGCGCCCCGCGCACTGGCTGTCTATGTGGGGCGCCATTCTTCAACATCCGTGGCTGGGTCACGGGTGGAACCAGACGCTAGCGGCACAGTTCGCGGTGGCACCGGACTACCCTGCGATTTACCAGACACTGGAGTACGGCCACAACATCATCGTCGATCTGCTTGTGTGGAATGGTCTGGCGCTTGGATTGGTAATTGCTGCAGCGTTGGCATGGTGGTTCTGGGCTGCCACGCGTGGCACGAGCGATTCATACACCGCGTTGGCGCTGGCCGGAGTCGTCGCGGTGTTTTTCCACGCCATGGTGGAGTATCCCCTCTACTACGCCTACTTCCTGCTTCCGATTGGGTTGGTGATGGGGGTCATCTCGGCGGTAACGATGCCACTTGCTTCGATCAAGGTGCCGGCCAGCGTCGTTGCCTTGCTGCTGGGAACAGCAGGCATTGCGCTGGCGACGGTGGCGTCGGACTACTTCGGTCTCGAAGAGGACGTGCGCAGCCTGCGCTTTGAGCACGCTCGCATCGGCATCGACAAACCTCGACACGAACTGTCGCGGCCCGTCTTGCTCACACAAGTCGGCGCATACACGCGGTTCGCCCGAAGCCCCGAACGGGACGGCATGAGCGATGCGGAACTGCGCGCCATGGCCGATGTCGTCAGGCGCTATCCGTCCGGTGCAAATATGGTGCGCTTTGCCGCGGCCTTGGCACTGAACGAACGGCCGGAAGACGCGACGCAAGTCCTGCGTCGGGTATGCAAGCTTGAATCCGTGTTCGCCTGCGAAGGCATGAAGACCCTGTGGCGCGGGTTGGGGGCGCGCCTGCCGGCCATCTCCAGGCTGGCCTGGCCGCCGGATTAGACGCCGGGGCCGCGCGACCTCCCGCCGCACCCTGTCAGCGTTTGATGACCAACCCTTGCCCGGTGGGGAGCGGCATCACACGGTAGCGCCGCCTTTCGAACCATTCATCTTCCGCCAACTTTTGCGGCCGGTAGATTCCGGACCATTCGTAATCATCCAAGATCAGCATTCCACTCGGAACGAGTCGATCAAACAGGCTGTCCAGCGCCGCAATCTCGGCTGGCGCCTGGTTCAGATCGATGTGCAGGTAGGCAATACGGTTCGGACCGTCCTTCTCGAAAGCCTGAGGGATGAGGCCCTTGACGAGGGCGACCTGAGGGTAGTTCGCGAACTTGTGCAGCACCCGCTCGTAGAGTCCGTCGCCATGTTCTGGCATTGCATGATTGAGCATGGACTCGTGATGCTCAAAGATGTCGTAACCCCAAAACTTCTTCGGGAATGCGGTGCCGCCCAGATAGTCCATCACCGTCTTCATCCCCACGCCTGTATAGGCGCCGCATTCGACGAAGTCGCCATCGAGTTGGACGCAGTGATAGGCAGCACACGCCAGCACATACCGCCGCCAGATGATCGCCTCATCGGAGGGCCCCTCAATGTTCGACTGCCACGCCTGCATGAACGGCTGATCATCGAGCATCGACATGCTCCTGCCCCAGGTCAGGAGGTTGTCGGCGAAGTGGTGGCCGCTGCTGGCCTGACCGACGATCGCCTTTGCCGAGGCCGTCACGGCGTCCGGATTCGAAGTCCCCCAGTGCACCGGCGAAAAGAAGTTGAGCATTCGATCCGGCGGCGTGGACCGGGGTGGCAGGATGTGGGCCACGCTGCCGACGTCATTATTGCCAGTGCGCGGATCAAGTCCAGCCACAGGTTGAAGTGGGCTTCTGGAAAACAGTCGACGCAGGACGCGGGTCAGGATCATTTGATTCCTAAGCAGGTGGTCAGAAGGCGCGGATGATGGAAAGACCCGTGGATCACTAGGATGCCCCATCCGGTCGTTGCTGGGCTTTGCGGTCCCACATCTGGCGCAGTGCCGATTGCAAATCTCCAGCGAACCGCGGCGCGTCAAACAACGGCGAAAGTGTCAATCGTTCGCGCAAGCCGGATCGCAGCCCCGCGAGCCGATCCGCATCGCTGGCATGCCGCAACGCACAAGCCACGTAGGCATCCTCATCGGTCGCGATCCAGTCCGTCAGGCCGGCACAGGCGAGCATGCTCGCGCCCTGCCGCGCCAGCATGGTCTTGCCCGCCAGTGTGATGGTCGGAACACCCATCCAGAGGGCCTCGCAGGTGGTAGTCGCGCCGGTGTGCGGGAACGTGTCGAGGACGATATCGACGTCGGCATGCGCTGCAAGGTATTCACGGCGCGTGCCGGCTTCGGCCAGATGCACCTTCTCCGTGTCGATGCCGAGTGCCGCCAGGCGCATCAGTAAGTGCCGCCTGGCATCCGAATCCTTCATTTGCGCGGATTGCAGACGGAAATGTGATCCGCGCACTTCCTGAAGGACCCGCGCCCACACGCGAAGCACTCCGTCGCTCAACTTTGTCAGCCGCTGGAACGAACCGAACGTGATGTAGCCTCGGCGCAGCATCGGTGGCGCGGCCACCTCAGGCAGGTCTGCACCCATGGGCGGTGCGAAACACAACCTCGTTTCAGGCAGGTACCAAACCGTTTCACTGAAATGTGCGCGATCCTCTGGCGGAACCGAAGTCGGGTCGGCGATCAGGAAGTCGATCGCGGGCAATCCGGTGCTGGCCCAGTACCCTAGCCAACTGGTCTGCACTGCAGCGGGTCGGCGCGCAAACAGGGTCAAACGATTGCCGGGAGTGTGCCCGGACAGGTCGATCAGCACGTCGATGCAGTCGGTCCGGATCTGCCCTTCGGCGGCGTCGTCGGTCAAGTCGGAAATCTCGCGCCAAGCCGAGAAGCGTGCCTTGAGACGCGCCGTCAGATCATCATGGCCAGCATGGTTGCTGTATGCAAAAGTCTGCATATCAGAGTCAGCCCAGTGGTCCAGGACGCCTTCGAGGAAGTAGCCAACGGGGTGATTGCGGTAGTCGCCCGAAACGAAGCCGATCCTCAGCGGGCGGGAAGCGGGGCGCGTGTCGGCGCGGATCTTCAACTCATCCGGGGCGTTCTTGAGCGACGCCGGCCCGACCACCATTCGACCAAACAGAAGCGCCTCCGCCAAGTACTCATCGGGCTGGCATCGAGGGTCGCATGACAAGGCCATCAGCAAGTTGCTGCGAGCCTGATGCATCGTGGGTTCGATCTTCAACGCTTGTCGCGCGGCGGCGGCGGCGCCTTCAAAATCGGACAGATCAAGCAGAGCAGGCGCCATGTTGCTGTGAACAGCGGCGTAGCCGGGTTGAATCTGCAGCGCTCTGCGGTAGCTCGCCAGGGCTGCCCCGGTCTCCATCTGGTGCAACTCGATATTTCCGAGAAAGTAGTACAGGTCTGCAAACTCGGCCGATACCGCAATGCCGGCGTGCAGCGCGGCCTTCGCCTTTGCGTGCTGCCCCGTGTGGTGTAGCGCCTTGCCCAAATCCCGGTACGCGACCAGCAGGTCCGGCTTCAGTTCGATGGCGCGTTCAAGATGCTCGATGGCCGGCATCCACGTGTGCTGCGAAAGCAAACCGGTCGCCAGCAGGTAGTGAGCGTCGGATGACGTGGGGTCCAGTTCGATGGCCCTTCGCAACGTCGGCAACGCCTCTTTGTGGCGCCCCAATTCCATCAATGCGAATCCCAGGTTGACGTGGCCATGGGCAAGTTGCGGATTCGCTTCGACTGCTCTGCGGTAGCACTCGCAGGCCTCAGCGATCCGCTGGATGCCCAGCAACTCGTTCCCTCGGTGCAGGTGCACATCTGCTGTTGACTGAGGTGGAGGCGAGGCCGGGGAGTTGCTGCCCGCCACAGTTCGGCGTGCCGCATCGGTACGTCCGAATAGGCGTGCGAACCAGCTCATCGTTCGGTCTGGCGACGCGGGCGCACCCGCCTCAGAACAGCAGCATCAACCACTCGGTCAACTCGTCCACGTACTCAGTGTCGTAGCCGGCGTCGCGCAGTTCCCATTTGAAAGCGTTGCCGAGTTTCGCCTTCTTGTAGACGTTCAGGGAATGGCTTGCCTTGAACTGCTGGACCTGCGATTCGACCTTCTTGAGCGTCTCCTGCGTCTTGACGGCAAACTTCTTCGTGCTGAAGGGCGATTCGAACGGGACCCGCCCGATGTAGAACTTCGCCAGCGACTTGCCGAACGCCTGTTCTTCCTTCGCGTCGAACCATTTCAGCATCTTCGTTCCCTATGAAGAATCAACCAGCCCAAGAATGGGCCGACTGCGCCGGCTCCTGGGCCCGCAGCATCTTACTGGCATGAAGAGGCTTGGTGGCATGTGGACAATGCTGACCATGCACGCTTCCGCCGGACGAGAGTTCCTCCTTGAGAAGACCGCTGAAGAAGCAGCCGGCTCGCTCTGGAGTCTGGCCGCCTGCTGCGCCATCGGGCTGCCTGCGCTGGTCGCCTACAACCTCCCCCCGTCAGCCACCTTCTTCAATCAGGCGTTGGCGCTGTTCGGCTGGGGCGTTTGGCTGTTCATGCTGGCCGCCGGACTGGTTTTGCGCGCAGGGGCGACAGCAGCCGGGCTGAAGAGTTTTCTGGCGGCGCTGGCGCTCCTCCTGCTCGCCGCACTGGCCTCACCCCTCTGGACCAGCCAACCCTGGGCGCTCTCCCTATCCGCCGCAGCCCTGATCGCCGCCGCTGCACTCACTGCCTGCGTCGGCGCGTTGCTGCAACAGGCCGGCCTGGGCGCACCCGCTTTTCGCGCTTTCTGCATCGCCCTGCTGGTGGCCGGCGTGCTCAGCAGCCTGATCGCGCTGATCCAGGTCTACGCCCCCCAGTGGGCCGACGGCAACTGGATCGCGCGCAGCGGCACGCCGGGGCGCGCGGTGGGCAACCTGCGCCAGCCGAATCACCTGTGCAGCCTGCTGTTGTGGGGTGTGGTCGCGCTGGTGTGGCTCAGCGAGACAAGGGCACTCAAGCGGGCGGCCGCCGCGGCCATCGCCGTGCTGCTGATGTTCGCGGTGGTGCTCAGCGCCTCGCGCTCGGGCCTTGTCGGGGCGGTGCTGCTGGCGCTGTGGGGGCTGCTGGACCGGCGGCTGTCGGGCCGGGCGCGTATTGCGCTGCTGCTGGCGCCGGTGGTCTATGGGCTGCTGTGGGAGCTTGCGGCGGTGTTGGCGCACCTGAACCAGCAGGCGTTTCTGGGTGAAAAGCGCTTCAGCGGCGCCGGCGACATTTCCAGCTCGCGCTTCGGAATCTGGGCCAACACGCTGGCGCTGATTCGCGCGCATCCGTGGGCCGGCGTGGGCTTCGGTGAGTTCAATTTCGCCTGGACCTTGACCCCGTTTCCCGGCCGGCCGATCGCGTTCTTCGACCATGCGCACAACCTGCCGCTGCATCTGGCCGCCGAATTGGGTGTGCCGTTGGCCGCGCTGGTGCTGGCTTTGCTCGGCTGGGCCTTGTGGGTTGCATGGCGAGCCGGTTGGCCGGGCAGTGGCCGGAGCGATGGCAAGCGCGGCGGCAAACGCGACGGCAACAGCACCGGCGAACCCGCAACGCACCTGCGCGCCGCGTTCGTGATGGTGTTGATGGTGCTGGTGCACAGCCTGCTGGAGTACCCGTTGTGGTACGCCTACTTCCTGCTCCCGACGGCGTTTGCGCTCGGGCTGGGGCTCGGCGGGCCGGGCGACGCGGCAACGCCGCCACGCTCCACAACCACCCGCCCGCTGATGCTGGCCGCGGCGCTGCTAATGGTGTTCGCGGCGCTGATCTCGGTGTGGGACTACCTGCGCGTCGTGATCATCTTCGCGCCGCCCGAAAACGCCGCTCCACTGGAACAGCGCATTGCCGACGGCCGGCGCAGCTGGTTCTTCTCGCACCATGGCGACTACGCCGCCGTCACCACCGCCGAAAGCGCCGCGCAAGCTGCCGCCGGCCTGCGTGGTGCGCCGCATTACCTGCTCGATGCGCGGCTGATGATGGCGTGGTCGCGCGTGCTGCACGAGGCCGGCGACGAGCAGCGCGCGCGCCATGTGGCGCAGCGCCTGAAGGAGTTCCGCAACGAGCAGAGCAAGGCGTTCTTCGAGCCGTGCGAGCCGGCGGCGGTGGCGGCGCTGCCTGCCGGCACAGCGCCGCAGTTCCAGTGCCTGGCGCCGGAGCGGGCCTTCAGCTACGAGGACTTTAGGTGAGGCCGCCTCTGCGAGGCAGTCAATGGCTGGGCGCATCTCGGGCCCCGCGGCCCTTCAATTGCTGCGAACCCAGTTCTCAAGTGCCAGCCCATCGACACGTTCGAAGTGGCGCGTGTTGTCCGTGACAAGGGTTGCGCCTAGCGCGAGCGCGTGGGCAGCGATCATTTCGTCGAAGTCACCGATCGGTGTGCCACGCAATCGAAGTGCGGCACGCAGGCGGCCATGCACGTCGGCCGCTGCCTCGTTCCAGGCGGCGGTTGTCGCCGCCTGCAGAAACGCCTCAACGTACCTGGCCAGCCGATGTGCGTCGGGTTTCAGCGCCACGCCAAATCGCATCTCGGAGTGCGTGACGGCCGAGATGCACCACAACGAAGGGTCTAATTTCTCGAGGCGCAGGTCCAGACTGGCCGTGCCGCGCAGCGCGGCGCTGGCGGTGTTGGTGTCGAGCATGTACAGCGGCATGGTCAATGCGCCAAGGGCGGATGGCCTGGAGCGCCAGACGGCCTCATTCTTGCCAGCCCTTGAATGGGTCGCGCGGCTCAGTGTGCTGGCCCCGGTCGACAAGAAGCTCTTCCGTGAGCGGCCCGAGCTGGGCGCGCAGAGCCATGAACTCCTGCCAGTTCGACCGTGGGCGGCTGGACAGGATGACATCGCCGGTCAGGCTGTCGCGCCGAACATAGACCTGTTCGGCGTCAAAGCGAAATTCGGCTGGGAGTCGCACCGCTTGGCTGCCCCCGTTGCTGAAAAGCTTGGCTGTCTTGGTCACGATGTCACCCAGATCAAATGTAGCAACTTAAGTATATACACGCGCAATCCGCGCGGTAGATCTCGATCCCCAAGGCCGTGCGCGACGAACAACGCTGGCTGGCGGGGCAGGAGTTCGTGTTCATCCCCAAGGGCAAGGGCGTCTTGCTGATGCCGGTGCCTGAGCTCGAACAGCTGGCGGGTATTGCCAAGGGCGCAAAGACTCATGCCATCCGCGACCGCAAGGATCGCTACTGATGCGCGTGGTAGACACGTCGGTCTGGGTCGAATGGTTGACGGCAGCCCCCTCGGGCGCACCTTGTTCAAGGAGATCCCAGACCGGGGCGAATGCATCGTCCCCACGATCGTTCAGCTCGATGCGACCGCACAAGCGCAGGGAGCTGAACTGCTGACCTGCGATGCCCACTTCGCCAAGCTGCCAGCGGTGCTGTACTTCAAGAAGGCGCCTGGGTAGGCGCCCCCGCCACCCAATCCCCCGACTTCCCGCCGTGCTTCTCGAGCACGCGAATGTCGCCCATCACCATGCCGCGGTCGGCGGCCTTGCACATGTCGTACACGGTCAGCAGGCCCACCTGCACGGCGGTCAGCGCTTCCATCTCGACGCCGGTGCGGCCCAAGGTTTCCACTTGCGCGGTGCAGTGCACGCTGCTGGCAGCGGCGTCGATCTCGAACTCCACCGCAACGCGCGTGATCGGCAGCGGGTGGCACAGCGGGATCAGGTCCGACGTGCGCTTGGCGGCCTGGATGGCCGCGATGCGCGCCACGCCGATCACGTCGCCCTTCTTCGCCGTGCCGGCTTGAATGAGCGCCAAGGTCGCCGGCAGCATGCGGATCGTGCCGCTGGCGCGCGCCACGCGGTGCGTCTCGGCCTTGGCCGACACGTCCACCATGTGGGCCTGGCCCTGGGCGTCGAAGTGTGTCAGTGCGCTCATGGGGCAGATCAGGGGCAGATACAGTCCGGAAACGTTCGTGGCGCATGATAGCGACGCACGCTTGAAGCCAGAACCCGCCCGGTGTGAACTTGGCGGCCTTGCCGCCGTCCAACGGCGCCTTCCTCCGGACTCCCTCTTGACCCCCACCCCATTCGCCCGCTCACCGGCCACGCACCGCACCGGCCACGCCGCGCGGGCCTGTGCCGTGCTCTGCGCCCTGGCCCTACTGGTGCCGGCCGCGCCGCTGTACGCGCAGCCGGTGAACCCGAACCAGCTGCCCGCGCTGGGCGACTCGGCGGCCGAAGACTTCGGCGTGGGCACCGAGCGCAAGCTGGGCGACCAGATCATGCGCGAGATCCGGCGCGACCCCGACTACCTCGACGACCCGCTGCTGCTCGAATACCTGCAGTCGCTATGGCAGCCGCTGCTGGCGCAGGCGCGCGCGCTGGGCAACATCGGGCCCGATACCGACGAGCGCTTTGCCTGGGAGCCGTTCCTGGTGCGCGACCGAAGCGTCAACGCCTTTGCACTGCCCGGCGGGTATGTGGGCGTGCATCTGGGGTTGATGGCCATCACCGCCACGCGCGACGAACTGGCCTCAGTACTGGCGCACGAAATGTCGCACGTGACGCAACGCCACATCGCGCGCAGCATAACCAACAGCCGCAAGCAGTCGCTGATCGGCATTGCCGCGCTGATCATCGGCGTGCTCGCCGCGAGCCGCGCGCGCAATGCCGATGCCGCCAATGCGGCCATCGCCGGCAGCCAGGCCGCCACCATCCAGGGCCAGCTCAACTTCTCGCGCGACGCCGAACGCGAGGCCGATCGCATCGGCTTTTCCATGCTGGCCGGTGCGGGCTTTGCCCCCGGCGGCATGGCGGCCATGTTCGAAAAGCTCGACCAGGCCTCGCGCCTGAACGACAGCGGCGGCTTCCCTTACCTGCGCAGCCACCCGCTCACAACCGAGCGCATCGGCGAAGCGCGGTCGCGGCTCGGCACGGCTGCGCCGGTGGCACCGGTCAGCGTGCTCGAACACAGCCTGGCCCAGGCGCGTGCGCGCGTGCTGATGGACCCGCGAGTCGACGCACTGCGGCGCTGGCAGGCGCTCGACGGTGACCGCAGCTCCAGCACGCTGGCCGACAAGCTGGCCGCGGCCACCGGCAGCGCGCTGGCATCGAGCTTGCTGCGCGACTGGGCGCGTGCCGATGCTGCGCTGGCGAATGCGCAATCGCTGCTGCGTGGTAGCGAGCGCGCCGATCCGCGTGCCGACCGATTCGTGCAGTTCCTTGGCGCGCAATCGCTGCTGATGCGGGGCGATGCGCAGCGCGCCGCAGCGCTGTTGCAGCCGTATGCCGCCGACGGTTCGCGCCCGGCGATATTGCTCAACGGCCGCGTGGCGCTGGCCGCTGCGCCGCAGGGTGCGGCGGCAGCCACGATCTTGTTGAAGCCGCGCGCCGAAGAGCTGCAGACCTGGGTGGCCGTGCACCCGCAAGACGCCGAAGCCTGGGTGCTGCTGGGCCAGACCTGGTCGCGCCTGAACCAGCCGCTGCGGGCCTTGCGCGCTGAAGCCGAGTCGCGCCTGGCGGTCGGCGACATGCTCGGCGCAGTAGACCGCTTGCGCGCCGCCCAGCGCAATGCGCGCAGCGGCGGGGCGAGCGACTTCATCGAATCCTCGGTGGTCGATGCGCGCCTGCGCGACATCGAATTGCTCAGGCGCCAACTGATGGCCGAAGAGCGCGCTTCGCAATAGTTGCTCCCTCGCCCCTCTGGGGAGAGGGTTGGGGTGAGGGGCGGCACACGTCCATACGCCAGCGACGGCTCTAGGGCAACGCTGATCAAGTCCCTCGCGGTTCGCGCATCCTCGCTTCGGGCGGTCTGCGGCGTTGCAAATCCTCGCCATGGCGGGGGCCATGGCTGTGGTTTGCGCCTTGCAGCCCATCCCGAATCGAGGCGCGCGCACTCGCGGGGACTTGATCAGCGTCGCCCTAGACTCCCGCCATCAGAAAAGCATGGAGGGCGGGATGCGGCGATTCCTTATCGTGACGGCTGGGTTGCTCGGCGTCGTGGCACCCGCGCACGCGGCCAGTGTGGTCAGCGTCAGCCCGCAAGGAGAGGTTGCACAGGTGCGCCAGATCACCGTCAAGTTCTCCGAAGCCGTGGCGCCCTTCGGCGACATTCGCATGCCCGACCCGATGACGCTGCGTTGCGAGGGCACCGCGCCAACCGGCACCGGCCGCTGGGCCAGCGACCGCGTCTGGCTCTACGACTTCAAGGATGCATTGCCGCCCGGCACCCGCTGCACGCTGAAGGCGCGGCCCGAGTGGAAGCCCAACGTCGGCACGCTGACCGGGCGCAGCGAGTTCAACTTCAGCACCGGCGGCCCGGCGGTGGTGTCCATGCAGCCTTACGACGGCGGCACCATCGACGAAGACCAGCACTTCCTGCTGCGCCTCAGCGGCCCGGCGGTCGAGACCACGGTGGCCGCCAACGTGTGGTGCGAGGTGCAGGGCATCGGCGAGCGGCAGCCGGTGCGCCTGGTCAGCGGCAAGGCTCGCGACGACGCGCTGAAGGCGCGCCGGGTCGAGAAGCAGGCCGCGAAGGAACCGGCGCAGTGGCTGGTGCTGGCCTGCCCGCGCCCGCTGCCGGCCGAAGCCGCGCTGCGGCTGGTGTGGGGCAAGGGCATCGCCGCGCTGGCCAACCCGCGCATCACCACCAGCGCGGAGCAGGTCTACAAGTACAAAGTGCGCAAGGCCTTCACGGCCGAGTTCTCGTGCGAGCGCGAACGCGCCGGCGCGCCTTGCTGGCCGGTGCTGGCAACGAGCCTGAGTTTTTCGGCCCCGGTGCCGCGCGCGCTGGCCGAGCAGGTTCGGCTCAAGGTGACCGGCGGCGGCGCCGCGGTCGCAGTCTTCGCACCCGTGATCGACAAGGACAACAAGAGTGAAGACCTGCAGTCGATCAGCTTCCCGCGCCCGCTGCCCGAGAACGCCACGCTGAGCCTGGAGTTGCCACCCGACATGAAGGACAACGCGGGCCGCCCGCTCGCCAATGCTTCGGCCTTCCCGATGCAGATCAAGACCGCCGAGGCCCCGCCGATCGCCAAGTTCGCGACCGCACCGTTCGGCGTGATCGAGCGCAACGCCGACGCGATGCTGCCCGTCACCCTGCGCCATGTGCAGGGCGACCTGCGCCCCGGAGCCAACGGCGGCAGCCTGCGCGTGCTGCGGCTGCAAAGCGATGCCGACATCGTCGCCTGGTACACCCGCGTGAAGAAGCTCGACGGCGATCACGACGCACGCAAACGCTCGCTGCTGAGCGACCAGAAGGACGCGCGCCGGCTCGACCTGCCTCAATTGCAAGGTGGCGACCCCAGGCCCTTCGAAGTGGTCGGCCTGCCGCTGCCCGAGCCCGGTTACCACGTGGTCGAGATCGAATCGCGCCGCCTCGGCGAGTCGCTGCTCGACCCGAAAGCGCCGATGTTCGTGCGCACCGGCGTGCTCGTCACGAACCTGGGCGTGCTTTTCAAGCGCGGGCGCGAGAACGCCCTGGTGTGGGTGACCACCCTGGACCGCGCGCGGCCGGTGGAAGGCGCCGACGTGGCCATCAGCGACTGCAAGGGCCAGCGCCTGTGGGAAGGCCGCACCGATGCGCAAGGCATCGCGCGGGTGCCCAAGGCCTTTGCGCAGCGTGATGATTGCGGCAGCCAATCGGCCGATGGCGAAGAGGGAGAGGGCAGCAGCAGCGATGGCGCACTCTTCGTGAGCGCGCGCAAGGCCGATGCGAAAGGCGTGCTCGACACCGCGTTCGTGTTCAGTGGCTGGCAAAAGGGCATCGAAGCGTGGCGCTTCAACGTGCCCACCAGCAGCAGCCCCGAGCCCGACGCGCGCGCCCACACCGTGTTCGACCGCAGCCTGCTGCGGGCCGGCGAAACGGTGGCGATGAAGCACTTCATCCGCGCTGAAACCTCGGCCGGCCTGGCGCTGCTGAAGCCCGACGAATTGCCCACGCAGGTGAAGCTGGTACACCAGGGCAGCGGCCAGGAGTTCACGCAGCCGCTGCAATGGAGCGGCGTGCGCAGCGCGACTTCGAGCTGGAACATTCCGGCCGCCGCCAAGCTCGGCGTCTATGACGTGATGCTGGTGCGCGGCAAGGCTGACGACGAGCGCCGCCACCGTAGCTGGAACAGCGGCAACTTCCGCGTCGAAGAATTCAGGGTGCCGCTGGTGGATGCACGCGTCAGCACACCGAAGTTGGTGCCGGTGGCACCGAAAGAACTGCCGGTGGCGCTGCAGCTGAACTACTTTTCCGGCGGGCCGATGGCGCAGGCGCCGGTCCGCGGGTCGGCGCTGCTGAAGAACCGCTCGGTGAACTTCAGCAACTTCGACGAGTTCTCGTTCGAGCCGCCGCGCGAGGCAGGGGCTGCACAGGAAGCGGAAGAAGGGGATGAACGTGCGGGTGGCGACGGCAAGCTGGTCGCCGACAAGCTGGCACTCAGCACCGACAAGAGCGGCGCGGCGACCCTCACCTTGAAAGACCTGCCTCGCATCACCCGGCCGTCCGAACTGCTGGCCGAGTTCACCTTCAACGACCCGAATGGCGAGGTGCAGACCGCCAGCACCAGCGTGCCGCTGTGGCCTGCGGCGGTGGTGCTGGGCATCAAGGCCGGCGCCTGGGTCAGTGCCGGGGCCGGCAACAAAGGCAAGGTGAAGCTCACCGCACTCGCGCTCGACACCAGCGGCAAGCCCGTCAAGGGCCAGAGCGTGGACGTGCGCGGCCAGTCGAGCCAGGTCATCAGCACGCGCAAGCGCATGGTCGGTGGCTTCTACGCCTACGACAACCGCACCGAGGTGAAAGAGATCGGCAGCCTGTGCACTGGCAGCACCGACGAGCGCGGCCTGCTGCTGTGCGAAGCCGAGTTGCAGACGCCCGGCGAGGTGCAGTTGATCGTGCGCGGCACCGATGCGCAGGGCAACACCGTGCAGGCCGCGACCAGCGTGTGGGTCACGAAGCAGGGCGAGCTGTGGTTCGCGCAAGACAACGATGACCGCATCGACGTGCTGCCCGAGAAGAAGCGCTACGAGGTCGGCGAGACGGCCAAACTGCAGGTGCGTTCGCCGTTCCGTGAGGCGACGGCGCTGGTGGCGGTCGAGCGCGAGGGCATCGTCGAGACGCAACTGGTCACCTTGCGCGGCGACGACCCGACGATCTCTTTGAAGGTGCAACCGGGTTGGGGCCCGAACGTGTACGTCAGCGTGCTGGCCTTGCGCGGGCGCATTCGCGACGTGCCCTGGTATTCGTTCTTCACCTGGGGCTGGAAGGAGCCGCTCGACTGGGTGCGCAGTTTTCTCTACGAAGGGCGCGAATACCAGGCGCCGACGGCGATGGTCGATTTGTCCAAGCCGGCGTTCAAGCTCGGCGTGGCGGGCTTGAGCATCGGCATTGCCGAGCATGAGTTGCAGGTCAGCGTCAGCACCGACAAGCCGCAGTACGCGGTGCGGCAGAAGGCCGTGGCGCGGATCAAGGTGTCGTTCGCAGGCAAGCCGCTGGCCGGCACCGAAGTGGCGTTCGCGGCCGTCGATGAAGGCCTGCTCGCCTTGCGCAACAACGATTCCTGGCAACTGCTGAACGGCATGATCCAGGCGCGCGCCTGGGGCGTGGAAACCAGCACCGCGCAGAGCGAGATCATCGGCCGCCGCCATTACGGCCGCAAAGCCATTGCCGCAGGTGGCGGTGGCGGGCGCGGCGGCACGCGCGAGCTGTTCGACACGCTGCTGCTGTGGAACCCGAACGTTCGGCTCGACGCGAACGGCGAGGCCACGGTCGAAGTGCCACTGAACGATTCGCTCACCAGCTTCAAGCTGGTTGCGGTGGCCGACGCCGGTGCGCAGCAGTTCGGCACCGGCAGCACGAGCATCCGCGTCACGCAGGACCTGCAGTTGCTGCCGGGCCTGCCGCCGCTCGTGCGCGAGGGCGACCGCTTCAGCGCGATGCTGACCTTGCGCAATACCACGGCGCACGAGATGAACGTGCGCGCGAGCTTGCAAGGCACCATCAACAGTGGCGCCGGCAATGACGCCGATCGCACCCGCGCGCCGCTGGCCTTGCCGCCGCAAGACGTGCAGTTGCCCGCAGGCAGCGCGAAGGAGGTGTTCTGGCCGGTCGACGTGCCGGCCGACGCCTTCAGCATCAGCTGGGAAGCGGCGGTGGAGGAACAGGCCGGCACCGCGCCGGAGCGCGCGAAAGACCGCGTCAAGGTGACCCAACTGATCAGCGCCGCCGTGCCGGTGCGCGTGATGCAGGCCACGCTGCAGCAACTCGACGGCAGCATGCTGTTGCCGGTGGCTGCGCCGGCCGATGCGCTGCTGGCCGACGGCGCGGGCAGTGTCAAGCGCGGTGGCATCAGCGTCTCTGTGCAACCCAAGCTGAGCGGCGCGCTGCCCGGCATGCGGCGCTACTTCGAGACCTACCCGTTCGTGTGCCTGGAGCAGAAGACCTCCAAGGCCGTCGGCCTGGCCGACGGCGCGCTGTGGTCGGCAGTGGCCAACACGCTGCCGACTTACCTCGACAGCGACGGCCTGGCGAACTACTTTCCGCCGCGCACTGAGGACGGCCCGCGCGGCAGCGACCGGCTCACCGCCTACGTGCTCGCGGCCACGCACGAAGCGAAGTTCGAGCTGCCGCCGGCCGCGCGCGACGCGATGCTGGCGGGGCTGGCCGCGTTCGTCGAAGGGCGCATCGAGCGCAAGTTCTGGTCGCCCCGGGCTGACCTGGATGTGCGCAAGCTCGCCGCCATCGAAGCACTCTCGCGCTACGGCCGCGCGCAGGCGAAGATGCTCGGCTCGGTGAACCTCACGCCCAACCTGTGGCCGACGGCGGCGGTGATCGACTGGCTCAACATCCTGCGCCGGGTCAACGGCATTCCGGAGCAGGCCAAACGGCTCGACGAAGCCCAGCAAATCCTGCGCGGCCGCCTGACCTATGCCGGCACGACCCTGAAGTTCAGCAATGAGGAAGGTGACTTCTGGTGGTGGCTGATGGACAGCGCCGACGCCAACGCGGCGCGCCTGATCCTGGCCGTGCTGGACGACCCGGCGTGGCGCGACGACCTGCCGCGCATGGTAGTGGGCAGCCTGGCGCGCCAACGCGGCGGCGCGTGGTTGACGACCACCGCCAACCTGTGGGGCTCATTGGCGCTCGACAAGTTCTCGGCCAAGTTCGAATCGGCCAAGGTCGCCGGCATGACGGTGGCCAGCGTGGCGGGCAGCGGCGGGGCCGGTGACAGCACGCGCAGCTTCGACTGGGCCACGGCGGCCAACGGCGGCGCGGTCAAGCTGCCGTGGCCTGCCGGCCAAGCCGTGCTCAATGTGACGCAAGAAGGCAGCGGCAAACCGTGGCTCACGGTGCAGAGCCTGGCCGCGGTGCCGCTGAAGGCGCCGATCCGCGCCGGTTATTCGATCGCCCGCAGCGTCAGCGCGGTCGAGCAGAAAGACAAGGGCAAGTGGTCGCGCGGCGACATCGTGCGCGTGCGCCTGGAAGTCGATGCGCAGAGCGACATGACCTGGGTGGTGGTAAGCGACCCGGTGCCCGGCGGCGCGACGATCCTGGGTTCGGGCCTGGGGCGCGATTCGGCGATTGCCACGCGCGGTGAACGCAGGGAAGGCAGTGCCTGGGCGGCGTTTGAAGAGCGCAGCTTCGAGGCTTTCCGCAGCTACTACGAATACCTGCCGCGCGGCAAGCACGTGCTCGAGTACACCGTGCGGCTCAACAACCCGGGCCGTTTTGCCTTGCCGCCGACACGCGTTGAGGCGATGTACGCGCCGGAGAGTTTTGGCGAAGCGCCGAATGCGCCGGTCGAGGTGGGCCCGTGAATGCATGCTGGGTGCTGGCGCGCACGTTGCTTGGCGGCGCGCTCAGTGCTGCGGCCATCGTCGCACACGCAACGCCCGGCTTGTCGGCCATGCCGACCTTCGAGGAGGTTCGGGCCGCCCATCGCCCGTCGGACCTGACCCTGCTCGACCGCCGCGGCGTGCCGATCCAGACCGTTCGCCTCGACAAGACTGTGCGCCGCCTGCCGTGGGTGGCGTTGTCCGACATGTCGCCCGCGCTGCTGCAGGCCGTGGTGCTGAGCGAAGACCAGCGCTTCCACGAACACAGCGGCGTCGACTGGGCGGCGGTGGCGCGCAGCGCCTGGGGGAATGTGTGGAACACGCGCACGCGGGGCGCGTCGACCTTGACGATGCAGCTCGCCGGGCTGATCGACGATGGCCTGGCGCGCCCGCCCGAGGGCCGCAGCCTGGCGCAGAAGATCGGCCAGGCGGTCACCGCCACCCGGCTCGACGCACGCTGGAAGAAGAGCGAAATCCTCGAGGCCTACCTGAACTCGGTGGCCTTTCGGGGTGAGGTGGTGGGCATCAACGCGCTGTCGCAAACGCTGTTCGGCAAGCACCCGAGCGGGCTCGACGCGCAAGAGGCCGCGCTCGCCGCCGCGCTGGTGCGCGGCCCGAACGCGCCCGCGCAGACGGTGGCCACGCGCGCCTGCGGCGTGCTCAAGCTGCAAGCGCTGTCGTGTACCGGCGTCACGGCGCTGACCGAAACCGCGCTCGTGCGCAAGGGCGGCATGCCGCTGGGCGAACAACTGGCGCCGCACTTTGCGCGGCAGGTATTCGCAAGCAACAACTTGGCGGCCCAGCACGCCACGCAAGGCAGCAGCCTGGACGCCGGTCTGCAGCGCGTGGCGATCCGCGCGCTGCGCCATCAACTGGCCGAACTGACCGGCCGCAATGTCGAAGACGGCGCCGTGCTCGTGATCGACAACACCAGCGGCGAGGTGTTGGCCTGGGTCGGTTCCAGCGGCGTGATGTCGGATGCGGCGCAGGTGGACGGCGTGCTCGCGCGGCGCCAGCCTGGCTCCACCCTGAAGCCCTTCGTTTACGAACTGGCGTTCGAGAAGCGCCTGATCACGCCCGCCAGCTTGCTCGACGACTCGCCGGCGCAGCTTGCCACCGCGGGCGGCCTGTATTTGCCGCAGAACTACGACCGCGAATTCAAAGGCTGGGTCAGCGCGCGCACCGCGTTGGGCGCCAGCCTGAACGTGCCGGCGGTGCGCGTGGCCGCGCTGCTCGGGCCCGACGCGGTGCATGCACGCCTGAACCAGCTCGGTTTCGCGCTGCCGCAGAGTGCCGGCCACTACGGCCACGCGCTCGCGCTGGGCGGCGCCGAGGTCACCTTGCTCGCGCTGACGAATGCGTACCGAACATTGGCCAACGGCGGGCGGCGCTCGCCCGTGACGCATCGCGCCGATGGGCCCGCACCCGCACCCGCGCCGAGCCGCGCGGTGGCCGACCCGGCGGCGGTGTTCCTCGTCACTGACATCCTGGCCGACAACAACGCCCGGGTTCGCCCTTTCGGGCTGGACAGCGCGCTTGCCACACGCGGTTTCGCGGCCGTGAAGACCGGCACCAGCAAAGACCTGCGCGACAACTGGTGCGTGGGCTTCACCGACCGATTCACCATCGGCGTGTGGGTCGGCAACGCCAGCGGCGCGGCGATGCACCAGGTCAGCGGTGTCAGCGGCGCGGCGCCGGTGTGGCAGGCGCTAGTCCGGCACCTGCACGAAGGCCGGCCCTCGCTGCGGCCGGCCGCGCCGCCGGGGGTGATCAGCGCCCGGGTTCAGTTCGACGCGCAACTCGAAGCGGCGCGCGACGAGGTGTTCGTCGCCGGCACCGAAGTGGCCTCGATGCGTCCAGGCGCAGGCACAAGCACAAGCACAGGTAAAAGCGGGTCGCGCACCCAGGCGGCCTTCGGCATCACCAGCCCGCGCGATGGCAGCGTCTTCGCACTCGACCCCGACATGCCGCCGGCCGTGCAGCGGATTCGTTTCGAGGGCGAGCCCGGCGTGTGGGTGCTGGACGGGAAGCGCCTCGGTTCAGGCGCGCAACTGTCGTGGGCACCGTGGCCGGGGCGGCACAGGCTGGAACTCATCGGCCGCGACGGCAAGCCGCTGCAGCAAATTCGTTTCGAGGTTCGCGGCGCCGGGTTGAAGACGGCTCTTGCTCCTCGCTGAAGGGCGAAAGAAGAACCGAGCGCCGAGGGCTGCGTCAGCCCTTCGAGAACACCCGTTCCATCGCCACGTCGATCACCATGCCGCACAGGCTGTAGATCAGCGAGCCGATCAGCGCCGCGCCGAAGCCGGCCACGGTGAAGCCGTTGAGCAGGTGCGCTGCAAAGTAGAACATCAGCGCATTGATGACGAACAGGAACAGCCCCAGCGTGACCAGCGTGACCGGCAGGGTCAGCAGCACCAGCAGCGGGCGCAGCAACGTGTTGAGCAGGCCCAGCACGAAAGCCGCGATCATGGCGGTGCCGAAGCTCGCGACGCTCACGCCAGGGTAGAGGTAGGCCACCAGCAGCAACGCGGCGGCCAGCAAGAGCCAGCGAACGATGATCTTCATCGCGCCAGCATACTGCGCGCCGCCGGCCGCGCAGGGCACCGTTGCAATGAAGAAACAGCTTGCAAATCAAACAAGGCATCAATAGGAATCATTCGCATTCGTGTTATCTTCACGCCCTTGCCGAACGTTTCCATGTCCAAGACGCTTTCTCTTTCTCCGCCTGGCGCTCCGGCCGCGCCGACGCGCGGCGCGACGGCTGCAATCCCCCAGGGGCTGCTGCATGCCCGGCCGCCCGCAGCCACCGCCGATGCGCTCACACCGCTGCAGCGGCGCTTCATGGTCGCGGCCATCCTGGCAGCACATGGCGCGGCCGGCTGGGGCCTGCTGCAGGTGCGCGAAGTGCGCGACGCAGTGGCCCTGGCCGCGCCGATGTTCGTCGACCTGATCGCGCCGCCCGCTCCGCCGGAGCCGCTCCCTCCACCCCCGCCGCCCCCCACGCCGCCCAAGCCGATCCTGAAAACGCCGCCGCCACCCGCGCCGCTGATCACCGCTGCGCCGACCCCAGCGCCCGCGCCATTCGTGGCCCCGCCGCCGCCCGAGGTGCCACCGCCACCGCCCGAACCCGCGCCGCCGGCACCGCCGGTGACGGTGGTCGTGCCGCCCGCGCCGCCGGCCCCACCGCCGGCCCCACCGGCGCCCAGGCTCATTCCCGCATCGGCCGTTCAGTACCTCGAACCGCCAGCGCTGGAATACCCGCGCACCTCGCGCCGCCTGGGTGAATCGGGCCGCGTGCTGCTGCGCGTGTACATCGACGAAGCCGGCCTGCCGCGCCAGGTGCTGCTGGCGCAGTCGTCGGGCTTCGCGCGGCTGGACGACGCGGCCGTCACCGCGATGAAGAAGGCCCGCTTCAAGCCCTACACCGAAAACGGCGAGCCGACCGCCGGCTGGGCCCCTGCCCCCATTGATTTCGAACTGGAGAAGTGACCGTGAACACAGCAGACAACGCACTCGGCTTCGGCCACTTCATCGCGCAAAGCGACGTGGTCGGCAAGACCTTGCTCGCCATCCTGGTGCTGATGTCGGTGGCCTCGTGGGCCATCATCGCCATCAAGGGGCTGACACTGATGGCGCGCCAGCGCCGCAGCACGAACTTCCTGAACTTCTTCTGGAACGCGACCTCGCTCGACGCGGTGGCCAGCGAGATCACCACCCACGGCGCGCGCGACCCGTTTTCGCACCTCACCAGCCACGCCATGCATGCGCAGGCGCACCACGCGCGCTACGGTGCGGCCAAGCTCGAAGAGGCGGGCTCGTCGAGCGAGTTCGTCACGCGCACCATCAAGAAGGTGCTCGACGAAGAAACCACCCGGCTCGAAAACGGCCTGGCGGTGCTGGCCACGGTCGGCGCCACGGCGCCGTTCGTCGGCCTGTTCGGCACGGTCTGGGGCGTATACCACGCGCTGGTGGCCATCGGCATGAGCGGCTCGGGCACGCTCGACAAGGTGGCCGGCCCGGTCGGCGAGGCGCTGATCATGACCGGCCTGGGCCTGGCCGTGGCGATCCCTGCGGTGATGGGCTACAACTGGCTCACACGCGCCAACCGCGTGATGGTCTCCAAGCTCGACGCGTTCGCCTACGAGCTGCACACCTTCGTGTCGATGGGCCAGCCGCTGGGCACCGAAGCTTCGAGCCAGGCCAGCGTGCGTGCGCTGCCGTCGCGCCAGACGCCCGTTGCGGCCTGAAGGATCAAGCCATGGCTTTCGCAAGTTTCGACGCCAAGAACGCCAACGCACCGATGGCGGAGATCAACATGGTCCCGCTGATCGACGTGATGCTGGTGCTGCTGGTCATCTTCATCGTCACCGCGCCGTTGCTCACGCAGGCCGTGAAGCTGGAGCTGCCCAAGGCGAGCTCGCAGGTCAACGACCTGAAGCCGGAGAAGGTGGAATTCGCGATCGACGCAGCCGGCTTGCTGTACTGGAACGGCGAGACCGTTCCGCGCGCCGAAGCGGCACGCCGTTTCGCGGTGGAAGGCAAGCGCCAGCCGCAGCCCGAGATCCATTTGCGCGCCGACCAGAGCGTGGCTTACCGCTTCGTTGCGCAGACCTTGGCCGATGCGTCCAAGGCCGGCCTGAGCAAGGTCGGCTTCGTCAGCGAACCCAACGTCCCCAAATAGCACTCCGTACCCAAGAACCGCACCAGCCCGCCCGCGCCAGCCCGTGCTTCAACCCTCCCCCAAGGAAGCACCATGCCGCGTCGCAAACCCTCGCCCCGTTCGTCACCCACCTCACCATCCGGCGTCGCGCGCCCGCCCGGTCGAGCGCCTTCCGCGGCGCTGCTGCCGCTGGGCGCGCTGGCCGCAGGCTTCGGCCTGATGCTGTCGCCTGTGCAGGCCCAGACCGCAACACCCACGGCTCCGGCCGCACCAGCCGCCGCCGCGTCGGCCGGCGAAGCCGCACTGCCTCAGATCAAGGTCAAGGCCACCGCCGAGACCGCCACAGGCAAGAGCAGCTACCAGACCACGACCACCGGCATCGGCAAGGGCAACCAGGAACTGCGCGACATTCCGCAGTCGATCACCGTGGTGACGGAACGGCTCATCGACGACCGCAACCTGGACACGATGAAGGACGTGTTGCGCAACACATCGGGCATCAGCTTCCTGGCGGCTGAAGGGGGCGAAGAAGACATCCGCCTGCGCGGCTTCTCGCTGCAGGCCACCGGCGACGTGTTCATCGACGGCATGCGCGACCCGGCCTTCTACGAGCGCGACACCTTCTTCCTCGACCGGCTGGAGTTGCTGCGCGGTTCGGCCTCGCTGCTGTTCGGGCGCGGCTCGACCGGCGGCGCGGTCAACCAGGTCACCAAGCAGCCGCGCCTGATCAACGAACACCAGTTCGACGTGACCCTGGGCAGCCACAGCTACCTGCGCGGCGTGGGCGACTTCAACCTCCGGCTCGGTGAAAGCAGCGCCTTGCGCCTGGGGACCATGGTGGCGCGCGCCGACAACAACGGCGCCGGCACCAGCATCGACAAACAGGGCGTGGCCGCCGCCTACCGCTGGGGCATCGGCGAATCCGACGAGTTCTCGATCGCCGGCTACTCCCTCGACAACCGCAACGGCATGAACTACGGCATGCCGTGGATCCGGCCGACGCTGGCGTCGCCGGTGGCAGACACCACGCTGCTGCCGATTTCGCCGACCGCTTACTACGGCATGGCCAGCGACTTCAACAATGGCCGGGCCGAGACGATCACCGCCACGCACACGCACCGCTTCGGCTTCAACACCGAACTCACGACCAAGGTGCGGCGCGGCGCCTACTCGCGCGACCAGCGCGCCGGCACGGTGCGTTTTGCCGCAGCGGCGGCCCAGCCGGGCGGTGCAGCCGTGAGCCTGGCGACTTTCGGGCCCGGCACCGTGATCAACCGAGGCACCCAGCTGAAGATCCAGGACATGGACACCTGGCATGCCCAGAGTGACCTGAGCACGCGCTTCGACACCGCCGGCTTCAAACACGAACTGCAGGCCGGCGCCGACTACGCGAAGGAAGACAAGGTGGTCTATGCGGCCCGCAGCGCGGCCCAGGGCGGCGTGAACCTGACCAAGCCGACCACCACCATCGGCAGCCCGGACGACGGCGCCTCGATCGCCGAAGGCACGCGCGTGCTGCGCACCGCGAGCGTGTACACGTCCAAGTCCGCCGGTGTCTACGTGCAGGATCTGCTGCAGGTGGCGCCGGAATGGAAAGTCCTGGCCGGCCTGCGATACGACTACCTGGTGGGCTACTACGACACCTTCGCGATCCCGAACACCGCGCCGGGCCCGCAGACGGCCGCCAGCTACGGCATGAAGGTGTCGGAGGTGAGCAAGCGCATCGGCCTGCTGTACCAGCCGTCGCCGACGATGACCTTCCACTTCGGTGGCGGCACCTCGTTCAACACCTCGGGCGAGGCCTACTCGCTGAGCGCGGCCAACGCCGACATCCCGCCCGAGCAGTCGATCAACATCGAGCTCGGTGCGCGCATCGATTCGGCCGACGGCAACTTCACCAGCCGGATGGCGGTGTTTCGTTCCACCAAGCTGCACGAGCGCAACACCGACCCGCTGGTGAATCTGGTCACCCTGTCGGGCAAGCGCCATGCGGCCGGCTTCGAGCTGGACCTGACCGGGCGCCTCACACCGCAGTGGGAGGTGTTCGGCTCCTACATGTGGATTCCGGTCGCCAACATCGACGAAGGCGTGCCGGGTTCGGAAGGCCAGGGCACGCGGCCGTCGCTGACGCCGCGGCATTCGGGCACGATCTGGAGCAACTACCGGATCACCCCGCAGTGGCGCGTGGGGGGTGGCCTGAATGCGCGTTCGGGCCAGACGCCGATTCGCAACCCGGGCTGGGAAGCGCCGCACTACGTCACCGCCGACCTGATGGCCGAATACACTGCCTCGGTGGACCACCTGAGCTTCAAATTCAACATCAGCAACGTGACCGACAAGCTCTTCGCCGAGCAGCTCTATACCGGCCACTACATCCCGGGTCCGGGCCGGGAGTACCAGATGACGGTCAGCATGAAGTTCTGAGCCGGCACGCTCACCAGCAAAGCCATCGCCATGCTGATCACCATCCCCGACGTGCTCGGGCCCGAAGCCCTGGCGCGCGCGCAGAAACTGCTCGCGAACGCCCCGTGGGAAGGCGGCCAGGTGAGCGCCGGCCGGCAAGCCGCGCAGGTCAAGAACAACCAGCAGTTGCCGCCCGCCTGCGCGCAGGCGCTGGAACTGCAGGCGCTGGTGCTCGGCGGGCTCGAGAAGCACCCGCTGTTCTTCTCGGCCACCCTGCCCAAGAAGGTGTTCCCGCCCATGTTCAACCGCTACGGCGGCGAGCACAACTTCTACGGCGACCACGTCGACAACGCGGTGCGCTACGCGCCCGGCAGCGGCGCGCGCACCCGCACCGACATCAGTTGCACCGTGTTCCTGGTCGACCCGGCTAGCTACGACGGCGGCGAACTGGTGGCGCAGGACAGCCTCGGCGAGCACCGCGTCAAGCTCGCCGCCGGCGAGGCGGTGGTCTACCCCGGCACCAGCGTGCACCGGGTCGAGCCGGTCACGCGTGGCGTGCGCCTGGCGAGCTTCTTCTGGATCGAAAGCATGGTGCGCAGCGATGAGCAGCGCCGCGTGCTGTTCGACTTCGACATGCAGTTGATGCGCCTGCGCGAATGCCACGGCGAGACCGCCGAGGCGGTGGCGCTGACCGGCACGTACCACAACCTGTTGCGGCTCTGGGCTGACACGTGAGCGCTTCGGGTCGTCCAGGCGAGGCGATCCCGCCCGACGTCGTCGCGCTGGCCGACTACGAAGCCCACGCGCGCGTCCGGCTCGACGACAACGCCTGGGCTTACCTGGCCGGCGGCGCGGCGGACGAGATCACCTTGCGTGCCAACCGGAGCGCGTGGGACGACATCCGCCTGCTGCCCCGCGTGCTGCGCCCGCTGGCCGGTGGCCACACGAGAGTTGAACTGCTCGGCCGCACGCTCGCCCACCCGGTGCTGCTGGCGCCGCTGGCCTACCAGCGCCTGGCGCACCCGCTCGGCGAACTCGGCAGCGCGCTCGCCGCGTCGGCGCAGGGTGCGGGGCTGGTGCTCAGCGCGCAGTCGAGCGTGGCGCTCGAAGAGGTGGCGGCGGCGGTGCGCGACGACTCGACGCGCGGGCCGCTGTGGTTCCAGCTCTACCTGCAGCCCGACCGCGGCTTCACGCAAGCGCTGGTGCAGCGCGCCGAAGCGGCCGGCTTCGAAGCGCTGGTTCTCACTGTCGATGCGCCGGTGCATGGCGCGCGCGACCGCGAGCGGCGCGCCGGCTTTCGCCTGCCGCCCGGCGTGTCGGCGGTGAACCTGCAGGGCGCCCCTGCGGTTGCAGCGCACGCGCTTGGAGCCGGCCAGAGTGCGCTGTTCGACGGGCTGCTGAGGAATCCGCCGACCTGGGCCGATGTCGAATGGCTGCTTGGCGCAACGCGTCTGCCGCTGCTGATCAAGGGCGTGCTGCACGAAGCCGACGCGCGCCAGGCGGCTGCGCTCGGTGTGGCCGGGTTGATCGTCTCGAACCACGGCGGCCGCACGCTGGACACCACGGTGAGCACCGCGTGGGCGTTGCCGCGCATCGCCGAGGCCGTGGGCAATGTGGCGGGGGCAACGCTGCCCTTGCTGGTCGACGGCGGCATCCACCGCGGCACCGACGTGCTCAAGGCGATCGCGCTCGGTGCGCGCGCTGTGCTGCTCGGCCGGCCCTACGTGTACGCGCTCGCGGTGGCCGGCGCGCACGGTGTGGCGCACACGATCAAGCTGCTGCGCGACGAGTTCGAAATCGCGCTGGCGCTCACCGGTTGCGCCACACCGGCCACGTTGTCGCGTGCCGTGCTCGTGCATCGCATCGACTGAAGCGACTCGCTCGCGTGTCGCGCATTGATGTGCGGGCACGACAAAAGCCGACTTCTCCTCGAAAGAAAGCGTGTTTTACCTATGAAAAATGCTTCTCAATGCTGCGTTCAGGCATTACCATTCGCACCGCGCGGGGTATTGGAGAAATGAGAGTCCATGCGGCTCTCGCCCGACCCGGGCACATCAACAACTACTTTGTGATGGAGAAATTGAAATGGCAACTGCGAAAAAGGCTCCCGCGAAAAAAGCGGCGCCAGTGAAGAAGGTTGCGGCCAAGAAGGCTGCACCGGCAAAGAAGGCGGCACCTGCAAAGAAGGCTGCTCCGGCGAAGAAGGTAGCGGCCAAGAAAGCCGCCCCCGCCAAGAAGGCCGCTCCGGCCAAGAAGCGCACTCCCACCGCCGCCTTCATGAAGGCCATGACCCCAGCGCCGCGCTGGCCGCCATCATCGGCTCCACGCCGGTGCCGCGGACCGAGGTCACGAAGAAGGTGTGGGACTACATCAAGAAGAACAAGCTTCAAGATGCCGCCAAGCGCACCATGATCAATGCCGACGCCAAGCTGAAGGAAATCTTCAACAAGGCCCAGGTATCGATGTTCGAGATGACCAAGCTGATCAACGGTCACCTGAAGTAAGCAGCACGCGCGCATTCAGCGCGTGTTTGTCTGCGGAAGAGCCGGCGCCTCGCGCCGGTTTTTTTTCGCCTGCAAGACGGCTGCGGTGCGCCTGCAGTACTTCCGCAATACGCCTGCGATCCGCCGCCTAGCGTGGCGCGGGCTCCGGAATGCCGAACAGCGCAGCGCCGTTGCCCCATGCGATGCGGCGCGCAATGGCCGGCTCCAGCTCGCCGAGCCAGGCGCGCGCGTCCTGCATCAGCGCCTCATATCCTTGCCAGCGTGCGTTGATCCAGGTGTCCGAGCCGATCAGAAAGCGGCCCGGGAACTCGGTGAAGAGCGCTTTCCATTCGGGGCTCAGCCGGCCGCTGCCCTGGGTCAGGCCGGGCCGGTACGACAGTTCGCCCATCAGCGTGGGGTAGCGCACCAGCAGCGCCCGCACGCGCTCGACCGGCGCGCCGCCGATGCCGGTGTGTGCCCAGATCAGCTTTGCCTTCGGCGCATGCGCCATCAGCAGATCGATGGCCGCGTCATCGACGTGCGCGAGCACCACCAGGTCTTTGGCCTGCGCCAGTTTCATCAACTGCACGGCGACCGGGCCGTTGGCGTTGGCGCTGTCGTAGAGGTGGAACTCGCCCAGGCCGCGGTAAGGGCCGGCCGCGGTGCCGGCGGCCAGTTCAGCCTGCACCATCGCGGCGATGCTCGGGTCATTGAACCAGCCGCTGTAGTCGGCGCGGTTGCGGTACAGGCGGATGAACGGCACCACGTGCACGCCGGCCGCGGTGGTCTGCGCCTTCGCGCTGGCGAGCGACTTGGTGCCGTCGTTGGGCCGGCTGTTGGCAACGATGGCGCGCACACCGCTGCGCTGCATGCGGCCGAGCGCGTCGTCGATAGTGTGGGCCGACATCCAGGCCTCGTCGTTGTAGTGCAGGTGGGCGTCGAACAGCGGGCCGGTGTAGGGCTCGGCACGAGCGCCGACCGTTGCCAGTGCGAGCGCGAACGCTGCGGCCAGGCGCACCAGGAAGCGGTCAGCCCACATGTTCGCGCAGGAAGGCAAGTGAACGGGTGCGCGCCAGGGCTGCGCTGGGCGCGTCGAACGAGCTGCGCTGGTCGCAGTTGAAGCCGTGATCGGCGGCATAGACGTGCACCGCGATGCCGGGTTGCGCCGCCTGAAACGTCTTCACCGTGTCGAGCGGAATGTGTGCGTCGCGCTCGCCGAAGTGCGCCATCACCGGGCAGCGCGGCTTGAGCGCCGCCTGGCCCGGCATGCCGCCGCCGTAGTACGGCACGCTGGCGGCCAGGCCGTCCAGCTCGCAGGCCGCGAGCCAGCTCAGCAGCCCGCCCCAGCAGTAGCCGACGATGCCGGTGCGGCCAGCGTGCTTTACATGCGCCATCGCGGCGGCGATGTCGAGCAGCGGCCTGGCGTTGCCGCTCGCCTCTTTCAGCGCGCGGCCGCGCACCACGTCGTCGGCGCTGTAGCCGAGCTCGATGCCGCGCTCGATGCGGTCGAACAGCGCTGGCGCGATGGCCAGGTAACCGTCGGCGGCGTAAGCATCGGCGACCGAACGAACGTGCGAGTTGAGGCCAAAGATCTCCTGCACCACCACCAGCGCGCCGCGCGGCGTGCCGGTGGGTTGCGCAAGGTAGGCGCCGAACGTGTGGCCGTCGGCGGCGGTGAGCGTGGTGGTCGATGCAGGCATGGCGTCTCCGAAGGGTTGGGGTCAGCCGCGCGCCAGGCGCCGCTGCACGAAGTCGAGCCGGTCCTGGCCCCAGAAGATCTCGCCGTTGATCACGTAGCTCGGCGAGCCGAAGACTCCGGCGTCGATCGCGGCCTGCGTATTCGCCTCGTAGCGCGCGAGCACGGCAGGCGATTGCGCGTCGTCGAGGCGCTGTGCCGGCAAGCCGGCCTCGGCCAGCAGCGCGGCCAGCTCGCCAGCGTCGGCGATGTTGCGCTGCTGCGCCCACACCGCCTTCAGCACCGCGCCGGTGATGAGCATCGCCGCAGCATCGCCGTCGTGCAGGCCGACCGCAATGATGAGCTTGGCCGCCGGGTCGCCAGCGACCGGGAAGAACTTCGGCTGGAGGTTGAGCGGCATCTTCAAGTGCTCGCCGAAGCGCTTCAATTCCACCAGCCGGTAGGCTTGGCGCTGCGGTGCGCGCTGGCCCAACGGCAGCCCGCCGGACACCGGGAACACCTTGCCGCCCAGGTCCACCGGCAGCACCTTGATCTGCGCGCCCGCGGCTTGGGCCATGTCGGCGAAGCGCTGATGCCCCAGGTAGGTCCAGGGTGATTGCGGCGCCAGGTAGTAGTCGACGGTCAGGCTCATCGTTGTCTCCTTCGGGATGGTGTGCGCCGAAGTCTAGCCACTGCGGCCCTGGCTTGCCGATGGCTTGGCGATGATCCGAAACAATGCAAGGGCTCGCCGCGGCTCCTAAAGTAGCAGTGCGTCATCGAACTTGCCGACGGAGATGCCATGACTGCATTTTCAAGTCTGATCGACCAGCGTCTGCAGCAGTTGCCGCGCAAGGTGGCACTCGACTGGCCCGGCGGCCACGCCGGACCGGGCCATCCCGACCTGCGCCTGCACTTCCACGCGCCGCGCTGGCTCGGCGCACTGGCGCGCGGCCAGATCGGCACCTTGGCCGACGCCTATGTGCGCGGCCAGCTCGACATCGAAGGTTCGATGCCCGACCTGATGGCCATTGCCGCCGACCTGGTGGGCGACCCGCGCCAGGCCCGCAGCGCGCGCTCCTGGCGCCAGCCGCTGGCGTCGTGGGGCTCGCGCTGGTTCGATCTGCACGGCCTGCGCGAACGCGACGCACAGCGCATCCAGTTCCACTACGACGTGTCGGATGACTTCTACGCGCTCTGGCTCGACCCGCTGCGCGTCTACTCCTGCGCCTACTTCCGCACGGCGGACGCCACGCTGGCGCAAGCGCAGGAAGCCAAGCTCGACCATGTGTGCCGCAAGTTGCGGCTGGCGCCGGGCCAGCGCTTCCTGGACATTGGCGCGGGCTGGGGCGGCCTGCTGCTGTGGGCGGCCGAGCACTACGGCGTGCAGGGGCTGGGCATCACGCTGTCGAAGAACCAGCATGCGCATGTGAACCACCTGATCGACCAACGCGGCCTGAAGGGTCGCGTGGAAATGCGCCTGCTCGACTACCGCGACCTGCCCGAGCACGAACCTTTCGACCGCATCGCCTCGATCGGCATGTTCGAACACGTCGGCCGTGCGCGCTTGCCGGCCTACTTTGCCAAGCTGCACCGGCTGCTGCGGCCGGGCGGCCTGGTGATGAACCACGGCATCACCGCCGGCGGTCTGCGCTACGCGCAACTCGGCGCGGGCATGGGCGACTTCATCGAGAAGTACATCTTTCCCGGCGGGGAGTTGGCCCACGAGTCGCGCGTGTCGCAAGACCTGGCCGAGGCCGGGCTCGAACTGCTGGACGCCGAGAACCTGCGCCCCCACTACGCCCGCACGCTGTGGGCCTGGTCCGACGCGCTGGAGCGCCAGCTCGACGAAGCCCGCAAACTGACTCCGGAGGCCACGTTGCGCGCCTACCGCTTGTACCTGGCTGGCTGCGCGATGAGCTTCGAGCGCGGCTGGATCTCGCTGTTCCAGCTGCTGGCGTCGCGGCCCGACGGTGACGTGGAAAGCGGCGTGATGCGCGGGGCGCAGTCGGCATATCCGTTCAACCGGGAGTACGTGTACTTGGCTCCGCCAGCAAGGTTTGCAGGTAGCGCCCGGTAAAACTTGCGGCGTTCGCCGCCACCTCCTCCGGCGTCCCGCACGCCACCACCAAACCGCCGCCCGAGCCACCTTCGGGGCCCATGTCGATAATCCAGTCGGCGGTCTTGATCACGTCGAGGTTGTGCTCGATCACGACGATGGTGTTGCCGGCGTCGCGCAACTGGTGCAGCACCTTGAGCAGCAGCGCGATGTCGGCAAAGTGTAGCCCGGTGGTCGGTTCGTCCAGGATGTACAACGTGCGGCCGGTGTCGCGTTTGCTCAGTTCGAGCGCCAGCTTCACGCGCTGCGCTTCGCCGCCCGACAAGGTGGTGGCGCTCTGCCCGAGGCGGATGTAGCCCAGGCCCACGTCGAGCAGGGTCTGCAGCTTGCGCGCGATGTTGGGCACGGCGTTGAAATAGGCGTGCGCGTCTTCGACGGTGAGGTTGAGCACGTCGGTGATGTTCTTGCCCTTGTACAAGACCTCGAGCGTCTCGCGGTTGTAGCGCTTGCCCTTGCACACGTCGCAGGGCACGTACACGTCGGGCAGAAAGTGCATCTCGACCTTCAGCACGCCGTCGCCCTGGCAGGCTTCGCAGCGGCCCCCGGCCACGTTGAAGCTGAAGCGGCCGGCGCCGTAACCGCGCTCCTTGGCCATGTTCATCTCGGCAAAGAGCTCGCGGATCGGCGTGAACAGGCCGGTGTAGGTGGCCGGGTTGCTGCGCGGCGTGCGGCCGATCGGGCTCTGATCGACGTTGATGACCTTGTCGAAAGCGTCCAGCCCGTCGATGCTGTCGTGAGCCTCCGGCTCGGCGTGGCTGTTGTAGAGCTTGCGCGCGACCGCGGCGTACAGCGTGTCGTTGACCAGCGTGCTCTTGCCCGAACCCGACACGCCGGTGATGCAGGTGAACAGGCCGACCGGGATGTCCACCGTCACGCGCTTCAGGTTGTTGCCGCGGGCGCCTGCGATGCGCAGCATCTGCGGCTCGGCCGTGTCGGCCAGCGCGCGGCGTTTTCCCGGCACTGGAATGCGCAGCACGCGCGACAAGTATTTGCCGGTCAGCGAATCGGGGTGCGCTGCCACTTCGTCCGGCGTGCCCTGCGCTATCACGCGCCCGCCGTGAGCGCCGGCCCCCGGCCCCATGTCGATCACATGGTCGGCCTGGCGGATGGCGTCTTCGTCGTGTTCGACCACCAGCACGCTGTTGCCAATGTCGCGCAGGTGGCGCAGGGTGCCCAAGAGGCGGTCGTTGTCGCGCTGATGCAGGCCGATGCTGGGCTCGTCGAGCACGTACATCACGCCTGTCAGCCCCGAGCCGATCTGCGACGCCAGCCGGATGCGTTGCGATTCACCGCCCGACAGCGTGTCGGCGCTGCGGTCCAGGCTCAAATAGTTCAAGCCGACGTCGTTCAGGAACTTCAGGCGCGAGCGGATCTCTCGCACCACCGGGCCGGCGATCTCGCCCTTGGCGCCTTGCAGGGTCAGGCCTTCAAAGTAGTCCAGAGACTCGCGCAAGGTGAAGTGCTCGACCTTGTAGATCGGCTGCGGCTCGGAATGAGCGCCGATGTCGTTGCCGGAGCGCGGCACGCCGACCAGGAACACATGGCGCGCCTCGCGCCGCAGCCGCGAACCGCCGCAGTCGGGGCAGGGCTTGGCGCTCTGGTAACGCACCAGGTCTTCGCGCACTGCCGCTGAATCGGTTTCGCGAAAGCGCCGCTCCAGGTTCGGCAGGATGCCCTCGAACGGGTGCGAGCGGGTCACGCTGCGGGTCTTGGCCTTGCCAGCCTTGGTGGTGCTTTCGGCTTCGTAGACGAACGCCACGTCTTCGCTGCCGGAGCCGCGCAGCAGCACGTGGCGGGCGCTTTCAGGCAGCTCCTCGAACGGCAGTTCGATGTCGAATTGGTAGTGGCGCGCCACGCTTTCGAGCAGCGAGAAGGTGTAGCCGTTGCGCCGGTCCCAGCCCTTCACCGCACCGCTGGCCAGGCTCAGCGACGGGAAGGCGACCACGCGCTCGGGGTCGAACACCGTCACCTGGCCCAGCCCGTCGCAAGTGGTGCAGGCGCCCACCGGCGAATTGAACGAAAACAGGCGCGGCTCGAGTTCACTGAGCGAGTAGCTGCACACCGGGCAGGCGAACTTGCTGGAAAAGAGATGCTCTTTGGACGAGTCCATCTCCAGCGCCATCGCCCGGCCCTCGGCAATGCGCAGCGCGGCCTCGAAGCTTTCGGCCAGGCGCTGGCGCAGGCCGGTCGGTGGCGGCGCATCGGGTGTGGCGCCAGGGGCTGCATCGGCGGCATCGGCGGGCCTGCCGGTGCTGTCGGGCTGCACCTTTATGCGGTCGATCACGACGTCGATGTCGTGCTTCTCGGCCTTCTTCAGCTTGGGCACGTCGGCCGCCTCGAAGGCCGTGCCGTCGATCCGGAAGCGCACGTAGCCCTGCGCCTGCATGTCGGCAAACAGTTCGGCGAATTCGCCCTTGCGGTCGCGCACCACCGGCGCCAGCACCATCAGGCGCGTGCCTTGCGGCAGCGCGAGCACGCTGTCTACCATCTGGCTCACGCTCTGCGCCTGCAGCGGCAGGTGGTGGTCGGGGCAGAACGGCGTGCCGGCGCGCGCGTACAGCAGGCGAAGGTAATCGTGAATCTCGGTCACCGTGCCGACGGTGGAACGCGGGTTGTGCGAGGTCGCCTTCTGCTCGATGCTGATGGCCGGCGACAAGCCCTCGATCACGTCCACATCGGGCTTGTCCATCAACTGCAGGAACTGGCGCGCGTAGGCCGACAGGCTTTCCACGTAACGGCGCTGGCCCTCGGCATAGAGCGTGTCGAAGGCCAGGCTGGACTTGCCCGAACCCGACAAGCCGGTGATCACCACCAGCCGGTTGCGCGGGATGTCGAGGTCGATGTTCTTCAGGTTGTGCGTGCGCGCGCCGCGGATGCGGATCTGAGTCGCCTCGATCGAGGAGCGGGGTGTTGCCCTGACAGGCTCGACAGCGTGGGTGGCTGTGGTGGCTGCAGCGGCTGTAGCGGCTTTTGCAGCGGCGGGCGGGTTGGGCATCGGGCGGTTTGGCAAAACCGAACATCATAACGACGCCGCCTCGTCAGGGTGTCGCTTGCTCCAGCGCGGCCGCCAGGGCGGCCGCTGTGGCGGCCGGCAGGGGCGCGCTGGCCGCGCCGGCTTGTGCCGCCTGTTCCAGGCGCACGGCGCCGGGCTCGATGTGGAGCGTGGTGTGCAAGCGCCCGTTGCGCAGCAGGCGCAGCGTCTGCGTGGCGCTGCCGGCGGCCAAGCCTGCCCGCCAGCGCGCGCGCGTTGCCTCGTCGAGCCGGCTCAGCCAGGCCTGCACGGCATCGTTCATCGGCTGTTCGGGGCCGCCGTCGCGCTGCCAGGACCAGGCGTCTGGCGCGCCTGCTATGGCCAAACGCAGGCGGGCCACCGGAGTCGTGACGGGCACCAGGCTGGCCGCCGGTTCCTGTGCCGGGCGCGCTGCCAGCGATTGGTTGGCCGTTGTGGCGCCGGGCGCCGTGACAGCGCCAGGGCCAGGGCTAGCGCCAGCGCCAGAGTCGCGTGCAGGGACCGGTGTTCGAGCCCGCGCCGCAGCGGCTGCGGGGGGCGGTTCGGGTTGAGAAGGAAATGGCGACGGCGCCGCCTTGGCAGCGGCAATCTCTGCTGGCGCGTCGACCGCCCTGTCGGCCTCTGCGGCGGCGCTGCGACCCGCCGCGCGAGTTGCCTCGGCCGAGAATTCGGCTTCGCGCTTGCGTTCGGCCGCCGGGGCGGCCGCAATGGCGCCGGCGGGTGGCGCCGGTGGCGCGCGTGGCGCGGGTGACGCAGGTGACGCCGGTGACGCGGTGGCGCCATCCCTGGCGGGCAGCTCGCGCCGGGGCGCTGCGTCGGCCATGGCGCGTGAGGTGCGGCTTGCTTCGTTGTCCGCAGCGCGGTCTTCTGCCGGCGTGGACCGGGCTTCAGGTGCTGCGGGTTTCAAGCGGAGTGAGTCGGCGCGCGGTGCAGCGGACGGCGGCGCAGGGCGGGCCGACACCTCGGCCCGCGGCGGCGGAGATGCCGGGCCGGCGGGCGTTGCGGCCGGCGCAGCGGGGCCAGTGGGCGCTGTAGCGGGTGCGGTCGTGGCTGCAGTAGCGGATGCAATAGTGGGTGCCGTAGCCGGTGCCGCAGCAGTTGAAGCACCAGGTGCCGAACCCTGCGCAGCAGACCTTGCCACGGCCGGCGTGTGTGAATCAGGCAGGTTCGCTTCGCGCAACGGGTCGTCGATCGGCCGGCCCCACCACATCACGCCCACCAGCGTGGCCACCATCACGCTGGCAAAGCCGGCGACGACCGAGGGTTGCATCAGCCACGCCCACCACGACGCCAACGCGCCGGGGCGGTCGCGCTCCGCGCTGCGGCCGGAGGGCGCTTGGCGGGCGACGGCAGGGGCGGCGTTCGAAGCGGCCGCCGCTGCAGATGCCGTCGCCTCGCGCGCCTGCCGCAGGATCGCGTCGCGCACGCGCGGCGGCGCGCCGGCGGCAGCGTCGGGGGCGTGGCGCAGCGCCTCGCGCAGCCAGGCGTCGCGTTCGGCGTCACCGGCGTCACTGGCGTCGCGGCTCCCGCTGCGGTTGCCGCCGTTGCCGTTGCTCTTGCCGTCGCTCATCGCGTCTCCTCCAGCAGCGGCGCCAGGTACGCGCCCATGCAGGTGCGCAGTTTGCTCATCGCATAGCGCACTCGCGTCTTGGCGGTTTCGAAGCCGACTTCGAGCGCGCTGGCCACTTCGGCCAGCGCCAAGCCGTCGTCATGGTGCAGCAAGAAGGCGCTGCGCTGCGGCAGCGGCAGTTGCTCCAGGCATTGCAACAGCCGTTCGCCGGCACGGCGCCAGAACGCGAGTTCGTCGCTGTGCGGCGCGGCGCCGGCCGGCGCGGGCCAGTGCTGCCAGGCCTCGGCCTCCGGCTCCCAGGGGCCGTCGCCTTCCGTGTCGAACGCATCCAGCGCAACCTCGCGGCCGCTGCGGCGCAGCAGGTCGATCACGCGGTGGTGCGCCAGGGTGAACAGCCAGGTGCGAAAGCTCGCGCCTTGCGGCGCCCAGCGTTCGCGCGCGTTGACCACGCGCAGCCAGGTGTCCTGGAACACCTCGTCGGTCTGTGCCGACAAGGCCGTGCCCAGCAGGCGGCGCACGAAGCGGTACAGCCCGGCCTGGTGGCGTTCGTACAGGCGCTCGAACGCGGCGGCGTCGCCACGCGCGTAAGCGGCCATCAGCAGGTCGTCGGAGGGTTCGAGGTCGGTTGAAGGCATTGCAGGGCCAGTCTGCCTGATTCGGTCTTCTGATTGGCGGCGGCCTGTAGCTGCCCCAGGGCAGCTACGGCGCTCGACGGCCGCCCTTCCTGGGAAGGGCGACCGCCAAGCTGAGGAGTGTCGCCAGTCAAGTTCGGTGTTGATACGGCCCAGCGCAGCGAACGGGGTGAAGTTTTTCGCGCATCGATTCACGCCCGGGGTTCACCCCGTTTGCCGGGCCGCGCCGTATCAACCCAAGTCCCCACACCCAACACCTTTCAAGGAGAGATTGATGAAGCTCAGACCGCTCGCCGCCGCACCGGCCCTCGCAGTGATGTTCGTGCTGGCAGCGTGTACTGGCGCGCTCGAAGCGCCAGCACACGCCATGCCGGCCGACGCCTGGCCGCCGGTGTGGCAAGACGCACCGGCCGCAGCGCCCGCCGAATTCGGCCCGGCCGTCTTCGCGCCACCGTCGGCCAGCCACTGCCGCCGCGCGCCGTCCACGCGCGAAGTGCCGGGCGGTGGGCTGGAGCAGCGCGGCGCGCATGTTGGCGCACGCACACGCCTGTCGGCCAGCGTCGCCGGGGCGGGCGTGGGTGCTGCCGCTGAGGCTGCTGTGGGTGCAGGCGTGCACCGCAAGGAAGAGTCGGCGCGCTTGGCCGACAGCGACCGCAGCCGCCCGAGGGCCGACACCGAAGCGTCGGCGCCTCCCGCCGCCGTGATCTCCGCGTCGCCCACGCGCGAACTCAAGCTTTTGCCGGCGCCGAGCGCGGCGCTGCAATCGACACCGCGGCCAACACCGCAGCCGACCCCGCGCCCGGCACACGAGACCGTCACCGCCGGCGTGGTCGACGACAACGCCGATTTCGGCGAGTACCTCGCCTACCGCCAGCGCCGCGCCGGCCTGTCGGTGCGCGAGCGCGACATCGCCGAACGTTACCTGCTTGAAGTGACCGATGCCACCGGCCGCCCGGTGCACGACGCCGAAGTCGCGTTGCAGCGCCCCGGCGTTGCGCAGCCGGTGATGTGGGCCCGCACCGACACGGCCGGCAAGGTCTGGCTGCACCCACGCGCTTTCCTGGCCGGCGGCCTGGGCGCGTCATCGGAAGGCACGCGCACGCTCGGCGTGGCGGTGCGCAAGCACGGTGTGCAGGGCCGCGCGCTGCTGGTGGCCGGCCAGGCCAACGCGGTGCAGGTGCGCCTGGGCGCCAACCCGGCGGCCCTGTCGCCGCAGCGCCCGCGCCTGGACCTGGTCTTCATGATCGACGCCACCGGCTCGATGGGCGACGAGATCGCCAAGCTGAAGAGTTCGATGCGCGCGATGTCGCAGCAGATCTCGCAACTGCCCGGCCAGCCCGACATCTGCTACGGCCTGGTGGCCTACCGCGATCGCGGTGATGCCTTCATCACCCGCACGCACGACTTCACCGACGACCTGGGTGCGTTCCAGACCATGCTGGCGCGTGTGCAGGCCGGTGGTGGCGGCGACACGCCGGAGGCGCTGAACGAAGCGCTGCATGAGGTGGTGCACCAACTCGACTGGCGTGTCGACGCGGCCCGCATGGTCGTGATGGTGGCCGATGCGCCGCCGCACCTGGACTACGGCGGCCCGCAATACGACAAGGACATGCAGGCCGCGCTGGCCAAGGGCATCAAGCTGTTCGCGGTGGGCGCCAGCGGCCTGGACCCGGTGGGCGAATACGTGTTCCGCCAGATGGCGCAGTACACGGCCGGGCGCTTCGTCTTCCTGACCTACAAAGACGCCGCCGACCCCGCCAGCGGCCCCGGCACACAGACCGCTCACGACGTAAAGCAATACTCGGTGCAGACGCTCGATCGGCTCGTGGTGCGGCTGGTGGGCGACGAGATGGCGCGGCTGAACCGTTCGTGAGGGGTCGTGAGGCTTTTGAGCGTGGGGTCGTTACAGCTTCCGCCAAGCACGCGGCGTAGCATTCTCACCATGCTGTCGAACTGCCGGCCCGCCCTCGTGTTTGTGCTGACCACCGTCGTGGCCCTGGCGGGTTGCGGCGGCGGCTTCAGCCTGTACATCGACGGCAGCGACTTCGACGAATACGGGCCGCCGTCGGTCAGCCTCGCGGCAGCGCAGACCACGGTGGTGGCCGGCCAGACGGTGCGCCTGGTCGCGGCGGCCAGCGACGAAAGTGGCATCGACTCGGTGGCGTTCTACCGGCTCGACGGTGGCACCGCGGTGCTGCTGGGCAGTGACGGCAATGAGCCGTTCGAGTGGACCGCGGAGGCGCCGACCGATGGCCGCACCACGCTGGTGGTGTTTGCGCGCGCGACCGACAACGCCGGCAACCGCGCCGACAGCGCCAACGTCAGCGTCGCCATCAGCCCGTGATGTGGCTGTGAAGCGGCCGCGCGTGGCGGCGCTTCAACAGATGCAGCGCTCGACCATCAGGTGCCACACGTTCGACTCGATGCGCTTCTCGACGCGCGGAATGTAGGCCAGCCGGGCGCTGAAGCCTTCGTGCGTGAACAGCCGCAGCGAAGGCACCAGCATCGCCTGCACCGAGTGCTGGTAGCCGGTCACCGCGCCGGCCGTCACGGCCAATACGCTGTACTCCCAGGTGTAGCCGGCGTAGGCGCTGGTGCGGCGCAGCGAGTTGCGGTAGCCGCCCGCGGTCCAGCCGTCGTCGCTGCGCCAGTACAGGCCCGGGTTGGTGTTGTTGAAGTGGCGCTGTGGCACATGCACGCTGGCCAGGTGCAGCCCCACCGTGTCGGCCCGCGCACCGGGCGCGAGCAAGGCCAGCGCAGCCGCGCAGAATGCGAGAGAACGGACGGGAAAGAACATGGCGGCCTCCAGAACCACAGGCCACCGTATTGGGTCGTTGATCGCCCTGCCCGCATCGGCAGTGGAGGGGGGTATTGCAGGGGCTGTTCGATGATCGAGACCGCCGCGCGTGCAATTTGCCGCGGGCCGCGCGGCCTTCAGTCGTCCGAGGCCTGGAACGCCGCGCTGTCATTCAGCACGCGCAGGATCTCGCGCCCATAGGCCTCCAGCTTCTTGGTGCCCACGCCGCTGATGCCGGCCAGCTCGTCGAGCGACTGCGGGTGCGCGCGTGCCATCTCGGCCAGCGCGGCGTCATGGAACACGATGTAGGCCGGCAGGTTGTGTTCGCGCGCGATCTCGGCGCGCCAGGCCTTCAGCGCGGCAAAGCGCTCCAGGCCCTCGGCGTCCAGCGCCACCGGCGGCGCGCGGTCCGTCCCCCCGACCCGGCCGGCCGCCTTGCCCACGCCCTTGCCCACGCCCTTGCCGCCGCGGGCGGTGCGCGCGCGACGCGGCGCCTCGCTCGGCTGGCGCAGCAGCATCTTCACCTCGCCGCGCAGCACGTCGCGGGCGGTCGGCGTCAGCTCCAGCGTGTTGTATTCGCCTTCGGTCTGCAGGTGGCCCAGCGCGATCAGCTGGCGCAGCACCATGCGCCACTGTGCTTCGCTCACATCGGCGCCGATGCCGAAGGTGCTCAGCTCCTGGTGATTGAACTGCGTCACCTTGTCGGTCAGCTTGCCGCGCAGTACGTCGATCAAGTGGCCGGCGCCGAAGCGCTGGCCGCGGTTCTGGTGAAAGCGGTAGATGCAGCTCAGCGCCTTGCGCGCGGCTTCGGTCGCGTCCCAGGTGGCGGGCGGGCTCTGGCAGTTGTCGCAGGCGTTCTGGTAAGCGGCGCAGGGTGCGGTGCTTTCGCCGAAGTAGGCCAGCAGCCGCACGCGCCGGCAGTC
>JANMYQ010000090.1:0-2596 GCA_031382215.1 Methylibium sp. | reverse complement strand
GTTCACGCGCAAGGGATGCAGATCGAACGTCGGCCGCACCGCCTTGAAACGAAAACTCGCCACGTCGGCGTCAGGCGCATGGCGGCGCAGCAGATCCATCAGCAGCGTCGCGATCAGCGGGCCGTGCACGATCAGGCCCGGGTAGCCCTCGACTTCGGTGACGTACTTGCGGTCGTAGTGGATGCGGTGGCCGTTGAAGGTGAGCGCGCTGTAGCGGAACAGCAGCACGTCATCGGGCGTGATCGTGCGCTGCCAGGGCGCGCCGTCGGGCGCCGCCACGGGCGGCGGCTCGACGTCGCCGGACTGTTTGGCCCCGCGGTAGACGATGTCGTGGAACTCCACCAGCGCTGGGTCGGCCGCGCCGTTGCAGCGCAGCTCGTGGCGCACCTTCACGAACACCAGCTTGCCGCTGCGGCCCTCTTTCTGGGTCACGTCGGCGATGGTGCTCGTGCGCGCCACCGCGTCGCCCACCCGCACCGGCGAACGGAACTCGAATTGGCTGCCCGCCCACATGCGCCGCGGCAGCGGCACCGGCGGCAGGAAGCCGCCGCGCCTGGCGTGGCCATCGGGTCCGATTTCGCTCTGCCGGTGCAGCGGCAGGAAATAGAGCCAGTGCCACAGCGGCGGCAGCGGTGTGCCCACCGCTGCCGGCGCTGCCGGGTGGTCCAGCGTGGCGGTCAGTGCCGCCACCGGCGTCGGACCGATGATGTCGTGGATCGTTTCGCTGCGGCCGACCCAGTCGCTGATGTCGTTCATGAGAGTGCCTCTTCAGAAGCTGTGGCGCACGCCGAACTCGTACGGCGGTCTCCGGCGCTTCAGCCGCGCGCGGCGCCGAAGATCTCGGTGTCGACTTCTGCGTTGGCCTGCGCGCCGTAGCGGTTGCCCGACACGGTGCGCGAGTTGACCAGCGTGTCAAGCCGCGCCAACTGCGCCGGCGACAGCTGCACGCCGCTGGCACCCAGGTTCTCGCGCAAGTGCTCAACGCGGGTCGTGCCCGGTATCGGCAGCACGTGCTCGCCTTGCGCCAACAGCCAGGCCAATGCCAGCTGCGCCACCGTGCAGCCGGCCTCGGTGGCGACGTCGCGCACGCCACCCAGCAGCGCCAGGTTGGTGGCGTAGTGCTCGGCGCTGAAGCGCGGCATGCTGCGGCGGATGTCCTTGGCGTCGAAGGTGGCCGGGTCGGGCGGCGCGCCAGTGAGGAAGCCGCGCGCCAGCGGGCTGAAGGCGACGAAGGCCGCGCCGATGTCGCGGCAGGCTTGCAGCACCGCGATCTCCGGGTTGCGCGTCCACAGCGAGTACTCGGTCTGCACGGCGGCGATCGGGTGCACCGCGTGCGCCTTCTTCAGCGTCGCTGCCGAGACCTCGCTCAGGCCCAGCGTGCGCACCAGGCCGCGCTCGACCAGGCGCGAGATCGCGCCCACGCTGTCCTCGATCGGCACTGCCTTGTCCCAGCGGTGCAGGTAGTACAGGTCGATGACCTCGGTCTGCAGGCGCTGCAGGCTGGCCTCGCAGTTGCGCCGGATCGCCGCCGGGCTGCCGTCGATGACGCGCTTGACGCCGTCGTCGAAGCGCACGCCGGCCATGCCGCCCTTGCTGCACAGCACGATGCGTTGCCGGTGCGGTTTGAGCGCGCGGCCGAGCAGCGTCTCATTGGTGCCGAAGCCATACAGCGCCGCGGTGTCGAAGAGGATCACGCCTTCGTCCAGCGCTTGCAGCAGCAGCCGCTCGCCGGCCTCGGCCAAAGGCGGCGTGCCGTAGGCGTGGCTCAGGTTCATGCAGCCCAGGCCGATGGCGGGCACGGAAAAGGGGCCGATGCGGCGGGTGATCAAGGGCGGGCTCCCGCAATAGAGGCGTGCTTCACTTGGCGGGCGGGTCGGCAGGCTCGCTGGCGATCTTGTAGAAAGCCTCGATCGTGCCGCCCAGGCGGATCAGCAGCGGGTTGCCCTTGCGGTCGACGGTCTTGCCGGCCGGTACCTTGACCCAGCCGGCGCTGATGCAGTACTCGGCCACGTCGCTGCGCTCCTTGCTGTTGAGGCGGATGCCGATTTCGTGCGCGAGCACCGCGGCCACGTGGTGCGGGCTGCGCGGGTCGGTCGACAGGCGGTCGGGGATCGGGGGCAGCGCGGGGGTGTCGGTCATGGGTGGGCTCGGTCGATGGCTCGGTTTCGGGCTCGATTGTCCAGGAACACGGCGGACTTCCCGCCCGGGGGGCTCCTCAGTCAGCACCCGCACAGCCTGGGCTGGCACAGTGGCCCGGAATCGGTCAGCTTCCGGCCCTACTATTCGCCTTGGCCAAAAGCCATCGAATCCCCCCTCTCGGAGACCCGTTCATGACGACCCAGCAGCCCACCATCATCTACACCCTCACCGATGAGGCTCCCCTGCTGGCGACCTGCGCCTTCCTGCCCATCGTCCGCACCTTCGTCGCGCCGGCGGGCATCCAGATCCGCAACAGCGACATCTCGGTGGCGGCGCGCGTCCTGGCCCAGTTCCCCGAGTGCCTGAGCGAGGCCCAGCGTGTGCCCGACAACCTGGCCGAGCTTGGCCGCCTGACGCTGCTGCCCGACACCAACATCATCAAGCTGCCCAACATCAG
>JANMYQ010000072.1:0-2268 GCA_031382215.1 Methylibium sp. | reverse complement strand
CCAGCCTGCTGCGCAACCCCGACGCTGCGCTGGCGCAAATGGTGCGCAGCGGCGAGGTCGATGCGCGGCGCGTCGGCGCGGTCATCAACGGCATGCGGCCGATGCCGCTGGCGCGCCGGCTCGCGGCCCAGCAGGCGCTGGACACCTGGCGGCCCGAGTGGCTGGGCCCGCCGCCGCAGCGCGCGCCGGCCGGGGTCGAATCGGCGCCGCCACCGGCTTCGTCACCGGCCCCGCGCTGGCACGGCGCGCCCGACGCCGGCCCCGGCGAAGCCCAGGAAGAAGCGGCCGGCGCTGCGGTTGCTACAGACGCTGGCGCGGTGCCCTGAGCGGCGGCAATGCGGTGCCGGCCAGCCAGGCCGCCACCAGCGCGCCAGCGTGATCGGTCTGCGCTGCCTGCCACACCAGCTCCGGTGGCGCCACGCGGCTGCCGCTGGGGCTGGCCGGCAGTTGCGCCGCCAGTTCGGCCACGAACAGCGCCACCTTTTGCACCCGCACCGGCTGGTGCGACGCCGGGATCATCAGCCGCAACTGCATCAACAGCCCATCGGCCAAACGCTGCAGCCACGCGCCGGCGCGGATTTCGCCGGGCTGCTGTGCGGTGCGCACGAAAACCAGGTGCACAAAGCCCAGTGCGCTGACGGCGTGCTCGTCCAGGTTGGCCAGCCCGAGTGCGAGCGCCTGCGGCAGGGCGGCCGGCGAATGCGGCATCACGACCACCAGGTGCTGCACGCCTTGTTGCTGCAGCCAGCGCGCGAGCACGGGCAGGGATTGCGGTTCGGCGCGAAAGAAGGCGTCCTCACGGCCGTTGGCGTGGCGCTCGCGGTCGAACACCACCACGGCGGTGCGGGTGGATGCCAAGTCCTGCATGGCCGGCTTGCTGGCATCGCAATCGACCCATGCAGGCGCCAGCACCGGCTCCAGCCCGCGCACGCCGCCTTTGAAGCCCTGCGTCACCAGCACCCGAACCGGCGCAAAGCGGCCGCCGCCAAGCAGTTGCTCCAGCACGGCCGAACCCAGCGCACCGCCACCGCCCACGAGCAGCGCAGCCGGATCGGCCTGGGGGGGCCGGGTGTTGCGGCTGGCGGCGCCGGCAGGTGCGCGCAACGCTTCGTTGACGAGGTCCATGCCCGCACTGTAGCGAGCGGCCGCCTCGCCACGCTGTCAGGATCAGCGGCCGCCCAATTTGGCCGGCTCGGTGGCGGGCGAGCCGGCGATGGTCAGGAAGTCGGACATGCTCGCCTCGCTGACCTGCATCTTGTGGTCGACGAAGAACGACGACAGCGCATTCGGCTTGCATTGCACCGGAATGCTTTCTTCGCGCCCGACGATGGCCACGTCGAGCCGCGCCCGCAGCAGCGCCAGGCCTTCCAGCACCGGCTCCTGGGCCAGCACCTCGAGCTGCGCGGCCGAGCGCTTCAGGGCCGGCAGCGGGATGTCGTCGAACACGCGCATGCCGCGCCGCTCGAGCCCCTGCTCGAGCAACCTCAGGTACGGCAGGCCGGTGCGCGAATTGGCGCAGCGGTCCAGGTGGGCCTTCAGGTCGTGGCGCATCAGGCGGGTCTGCGCGTCGGCCGAGGTCGCGGCCCGGTTGGCCGGCGCCGTGCCGTCGTTGCCGACCCCGTCACCTTCCAGCATCACACTCAATCGGCCCTGGTTGCGCTCGATGCGCAGGGGTTTGCCGAACGCTCCCCGCGTCGCACGGATCAGCGAGCGCAAGGCGCTGCTGCCCGGATCGGGCGCTTCTTTGGGCGAAACTTTGGTCGGAACTGCGGACTTTGTCTTCATGGCGGCTGTTCTTGGGAACTGCGTTGGGCGGATTTCGGCATTCCACGGTCGAACTTGAGCACGCGCAGTGGCGCCGGTGGGAACCAATGATTGAATTCGGCTTGTCAATCCCCACTTCATGGCCCGGGGTACCATCGCGCCCGCAACAAACCTGAGGAGACCTTCAATGAGACCTTTGTCGCTCAACGCCCTTTTCACCTCCTCCCGCCGCGGCTGGGCCGCCGTGCTGGCCGTGGTGGCCGCCGTGGGCCTGAGTGGCTGCGGCTACAACGACTTTCAGCGCCTGGACGAGTCGGTCAAGGCGTCGTGGTCAGAGGTGCTGAACCAGTACCAGCGCCGCGCCGACCTCATCCCGAACATCGTGGCCACCGTGAAGGGCGAAGCCAACTTCGAGCAGGAAACGCTGACCAAGGTGATCGAGGCGCGCTCCAAGGCCACCAGCATCCAGGCCACGCCGGAGCTGATCAACGACCCGGTGGCGTT
>JANMYQ010000022.1:0-37506 GCA_031382215.1 Methylibium sp. | reverse complement strand
GCGCTGCCCGACTCGGTGAAAGCGCTGGTTCGCAAGCAGTGGAGCGAGATCAAGGACGCCGGCGGCAAACAAGTGGCCTTCAAGTAAGCCCAGCGCCGACGAACCCGCCGGGCGCTGTGGCGCCCGGCCCTGATCGAGAGGAGAGGACCCTGTGGCTGCTACGCTTCCGGCATCGCACTACGACAATGACAAGATGCAACGCACAGATCCACTCGGCTCGCCCCCCGACAACCGGCGGACCTCGCCGTGGATGGATACTGCGTTCTCGCTGCTGGCGCATGGCGCCGCATTGCTGACCCTGTCCCTGCTGGTCGGCATCATCATCTCGCTGCTGATCGGCGCAATGCCGGCGATTCGCGAGTACGGTCTGAGCTTCCTGTGGCGTACCGAATGGGACCCGGTGCAGAACAGCTACGGCGGCCTGGTGATGATCTACGGCACGGTGGCGACGTCGCTCATCGCGCTGGTGATCGCCGTGCCGGTCAGCTTCGGCATTGCACTGTTCCTCACCGAACTGTCGCCCTCCTGGTTGCGGCGCCCGCTGGGGGTGGCCATCGAACTGCTGGCGGCGGTTCCCTCCATCGTTTACGGCATGTGGGGTCTGTTGGTGTTCAGCCCCATCTTGTCGACCTTCGTGCAGCAGCCGCTGCAAAAGGTGCTGGCCGACGTGCCGGTGCTGCGTGAACTGGTCTCCGGCGCGCCAGTGGGCATCGGCATCCTGTCGGCCGGCATCATCCTGGCCATCATGATCATCCCTTTCATCGCCGCGGTGATGCGCGATGTGTTCGAGGTCACGCCGGCGATGTTGAAGGAATCGGCCTACGCGCTCGGCTCCACCACCTGGGAAGTGATGTTCAAGGTGGTGCTGCCCTACACCAAGACCGGCGTGGTCGGCGGCATCATGCTCGGCCTGGGCCGTGCGATCGGCGAGACCATGGCGGTCACGTTCGTGATCGGCAACTTCAACCAGCTCAACAACCTGTCGCTGTTCGAGGCGGCCAACAGCATCACTTCGGCACTCGCCAACGAGTTTGCCGAGGCCGGTGCCGGGCTGCACCAGGCATCGCTGATCTACCTCGGACTGGTGCTGTTCTTCATCACGTTCGTCATCCTGGCGCTCTCGAAGCTGCTGCTGTCTCAATTGAAGAAGGGTGAAGGGGGTCGTTCATGAACGCCACATCCATCGACCCGCGCCTGGCCAAGCACAAGAGCCGCAAGCTGGTTAACTCGGTGGCGCTGACGCTGTCGCTCGCGGCAATGGCCTTCGGTCTGTTCTGGCTGATCTGGATCCTGGCCGAGACCTTCCGGCTCGGTGTCGGCGGCCTGCATCTGTCGATCTTCACCGAGATGACGCCGCCGCCGCAGGCCGAGACGGGTGGCCTGGCCAACGCCATCTACGGCTCGTTGTTGATGGTGGGCGCCGCCACCGTGCTGGGCACGCCGATCGGCGTGATGGCCGGCATCTACCTGGCCGAGTACGGCCAGAAGGGTTGGCTGGGCAGTACCACGCGGTTCATCAACGACATCCTGCTGTCGGCGCCTTCGATCGTGATCGGCCTGTTCATCTATTCGGTCGTGGTCGCGCCGATGAAGTCGTTCTCGGGCTTTGCCGGCGTGCTGGCGCTGGCGCTGATCGTGATTCCGGTCGTGATCCGCCAGACCGAGAACATGCTGTTGCTGGTGCCGAATGCGCTGCGCGAGGCGGCCTATGCGCTGGGCACGCCCAAATGGAAGCTGATCTCCAGCATCACGCTGAAGGCGGTGAGGGCGGGGGTCATCACCGGCATCCTGCTGGCCGTGGCGCGCATCTCGGGCGAGACCGCCCCGCTGCTGTTCACCGCGTTGTCGAACCAATTCTGGGTGTCCAGCCTGGGCGAGCCGATGGCCAGCCTGCCGGTCACGATTTTCAAGTTCGCGATGAGCCCGTACGAGAACTGGCAGAAGCTGGCCTGGGCAGGGGTGTTCCTGATCACGCTGGGGGTGCTGGCCCTCAACATCCTGGCCCGCGTGCTGTTTCGCAACAAGAACTGATTGCCTGGGGATTGCCACATGGATATCAAAGTCGACCTGCCCGTGACCGAGAAGGTCAAACTCTCGGTGCGCAACCTGAACTTCTACTATGGCAAGTTCCATGCGCTCAAGCGCATCAACCTGGATATTCCGGAGAAGAAGGTCACCGCCTTCATCGGCCCGTCGGGCTGCGGCAAGTCGACCTTGCTGCGCTGCTTCAACCGCATGTACGAGCTCTACCCCGAGCAGCGCGCCGAGGGCGAGATCATGCTCGACGGCGAGAACATCCTGACCTCCAAACAGGACGTGTCGCTGATGCGCGCCAAGGTCGGCATGGTGTTCCAGAAGCCGACGCCGTTCCCGATGTCGATCTACGACAACATCGCCTTCGGCGTGCGCCTGTTCGAAACGCTGCCGCGCGTCGAGATGGACGAGCGGGTCGAATGGGCGCTGAAGAAGGCCGCGCTGTGGACCGAAGTGAAAGACAAGCTCGACCAGAGCGGCTCGGGCCTGTCGGGCGGGCAGCAGCAGCGCCTGTGCATTGCACGCGGCATTGCCATCAAGCCTGAAGTGCTGCTGCTCGACGAACCGTGTTCGGCGCTCGACCCGATTTCCACCGGCAAGATCGAAGAACTGATCCACGAGCTGAAGACCGACTACACGGTGGTGATCGTCACCCACAACATGCAGCAGGCGGCGCGCAGTTCGGACTACACGGCCTACATGTACCTCGGCGACCTGATCGAGTTCGGCCCCACGTCGGACCTGTTCATGAAGCCGAAGAAGAAAGACACGGAAGACTACATCACCGGCCGGTTCGGTTGAACCGGATAATCGGAAGGAAGCGCCATGAGCAACAAACACCTGTCCACCCAATTCGACGCCGAGCTCAGCGGCGTGTCCACCCGCGTGCTCGAGATGGGCGGCATGGTCGAGTCGCAGGTCGCCCGGGCCGTCTATGCGCTGACGCATTTCAGCAGCGAAATTGCCTCCGAAGTGCTGGCCACCGAAGAGCGAGTCAACGCGATGGAGATGGAGATCGACAGCGATCTGTCCAGCATCATCGCGCGGCGCCAGCCGACGGCGCGCGACCTGCGCCTGCTGATCGCCATTTCCAAGACCATTGCCAACCTCGAACGCGTGGGTGACGAGGCGGCGCGCATCGCGCGCACGGTGCAGCGGCTGATCAATGCCGGCGTGTCGAGCCGCTTGCGGTTGCCGGTCAATGACCTGGGCCACGAGTCGGAGCTGGCGGTGGCGCAACTGCGCAAGTCGCTCGACGCGTTTGCACGGCTCGACGTGGAGAAGGCCGTCGAAGTGCTCAAGTCCGACGACCTGATCGACCAGGAGTTCGAAGGCCTGATGCGCAAGCTGATCACGTTCATGATGGAAGACCCGCGTACCATCTCGGCGAGCATCGACCTGGTGTTTGTCGGCAAAGCGATCGAGCGGGTCGGCGACCACGCCAAGAACCTGGCCGAGCAGGTGATCTACATCGTCAAGGGCACCGACGTGCGGCATAACTCGGTCGGCACAGTGGAGACGCTGGTCCGATGAACACCCCCGCGAAGGCTGCGATGCCGAGCACGGAGGTGACCCGATGAGCCGGGTGCTGGTGGTCGAGGACGAAGCGGCGATCGCCGAACTGATCGCGATCAACCTGCGCCATGCCGGCCACGCCGTGACCTTGGCGACGGACGCCGAGCAGGCGCAAGCCGCGGTGGACGACGTTCTGCCCGACCTGGTGCTGCTGGACTGGATGCTGCCCGGCCAGTCGGGGTTGGCGCTGGCCAAGCGCTGGCGGTCGCAGGCGCGTACGCGCGAGCTGCCGGTCATCATGCTCACGGCGCGGGTCGAAGAGGCGGACAAGATTGCCGGGCTCGACGCCGGCGCCGACGACTACCTGACCAAACCCTTCTCGACCAACGAGCTGATGGCGCGCATCCGCGCGGTGCTGCGCCGCAAGCTGCCCGAGTCGCTCGACACGGTGGTGAGCGTCGGCACGCTGCAGCTCGACCCGTCGACCCGGCGCGTGACCAGCCAGGGCCTCGAGGTCAAGCTGGGGCCGACGGAATTTCGCCTGCTGCACTTCTTGATGACCCACCCGGAGCGTGTGCACAGCCGGGCGCAATTGCTCGACCGGGTTTGGGGCGACCACGTATTCATCGAGGAGCGCACCGTCGACGTGCACGTCAAGCGCCTGCGTGAGGCGCTCAGCCCGGCGCACTGTGCCCAGATGATCGAGACCGTGCGCGGGGCGGGCTATCGGCTGACCCAGCAGGTCCAGGCCGTGGCCGGTTGAGCGCACCGACCGGCAGGCTGCCGTGAGCTGGCTGCTTTCACGCATCCTGACCGGCATCTTCGTCGTGGGGTCGGGCATTTTGCTGGGCCACTGGCTCGGCGGCCCGGTCCGCGCGCCTTTTATCGGCGAACTGCTCGGCGCCGCCGCGGCGGTGGGGGTGCTGGTGGTGCTGGACACACTGCGTGGCAACCGCCTCATCAACTGGCTGCGCGGCTCGCAAGAGAACCAGGCGCCGCGCGACACCGGCTTCTGGGGCGAGATCGGCTACCGGGTCGAGAAGTCGGTGCGCGTGCGCGAGCGCGAGACGGCGAGCGAGCGGATCCGGCTCGCGCAGTTCCTGTCGGCCATCGAAGCCTCGCCGAACGGCGTGATCCTGCTCGACGCGGGCGACCAGATCGAGTGGTGCAACGCGATGGCCGCGGCACACTTCGGGCTCGACCCGCAGCGCGACTTGCGCCAGCCGGTGACCAACCTGATTCGTGCGCCGGCCTTCGTCGCCTACCTGCAGGAGGGCGAGTTCTCGGAGCCTGTGCGCTTTGCCGAGCGACGCCGGGACGGCACGCTGTCGGTGCTGATCCGCCGTTATGGCGAGGACATGAAGATCGTGCTGTCGCAGGACGTGACCGTGCACGAACGCTCCGAGGCGATGCGGCGTGACTTCGTTGCCAACGTGTCGCACGAGATCCGCACGCCGCTGACGGTGCTGACGGGTTTCATCGAGACCATGGGCAGCCTGCCGCTGACCGAGGCCGAAAGGCGCCGCGTGCTCGACCTGATGATGCAGCAGGCGCGCCGCATGGGCACCCTGGTAAGCGACCTGCTGACCCTGGCGCAGCTGGAAGGCAGCCCGCGCCCGACCGCGGAACGCTGGGTCGCGGTGGGGCCGCTGATGGCGCAGGTGGAGACCGAGGCCAAGGTGCTGTCGGCTGGACGGCACCGCTTCAGCTTCGACGGCGCCGCCGGGCTGCAACTCGCCGGGGCCGAGCCGGAACTGCTCAGCGCGATCACGAACCTGGTCAACAACGCGGTGCGCTACACGCCGGCCGAGGGCGCCATCGACGTGGCGTGGCGGGTGCGGCCCGACGGTTCGGGCGAGTTGTCCGTCACTGACACCGGCCCCGGCATCGCGCGCGAACACCTGCCGCGCCTGACCGAGCGCTTCTATCGCGTGGACGGGAGTCGTTCGCGTGACACCGGCGGCACGGGGCTGGGGCTGTCAATCGTCAAGCACGTGGCGCAGCGGCACGGCGGCGAACTGGACATCCAGAGCGAACCCGGCAAGGGGTCGTGCTTCCGCTTGATCTTTCCCGCCGCGCGTACGAGGCGCGAGGCCTCACGCGTCGGCCCGGCGCTGGACACCGTGCAGGCTCAACCGGAAGTGCACTGACCCTGCTCTGATGCCTCCTTGATCCGGCGAACGGGCCCGAGGCGCGCAGCCTCAGCGTGCGCCGACCGCGCGCCGGTAGACGGCTGTGACCTCGTCCTCGTTCTTGTTGCGCTTCTCGCGCGCCAGCAGTTGCCAGCCGGGCCCGACCTTGCTGGTCTGCACGCGCGTTTCCATCTGCAGCAGGTACTCGCAGGGCGATCGTTCGATCGGCGTGGCCGCATCGACGTCGAACCCACCCAGGTATTGCAATGCCGCCAACTGGCCGCGCACCACGCCGGGTGCGGCAATGCACGCCCCGGTCGGCACGTGTTGGGCGATGCGCTGCACCAGCGGGCGGTAGCTGCGCGCGTAGTCCAGCGGCGGCAGCAGCAGGGTCATCAAGAGCAGCCAGCAAAGTGCCACGCCACTGGCAGGCAGCACCAGGCTCTTCCACAGCGGGTGGCGGTTGCGGCCGGTGCGCCATTGCACCAGCCACACCCAGGCCAGGCTGCCGGCAATCGCCAGCACCAGCGCCAGCAGCGAAAAGCTGGGCATGAAGCCCGGCGCCAGGCGCGCCACGTTGGCGGCCGGTTTGGCCGGGATGCCGGTCTGCATCGACAGGTAGATCACCCAGATCGCGATCGCGCACAGGCTGAAGAAGAACACCGAGAACCAGTCGATCGCCGCAGCGGTGCTGCGCCGCAGGGTCGGCAACGAAAACGCCGCGAGCACGGCCAGGGCCGGCAAGGCCAGCATCAGCGCACGGTCCGAGCCACCCATCGCCACGCAGGCCACCAGGCACACCAGCAACGCGCCCAGCGGGACCGTGATGTGCCGGTTCAGCAGGTGCTGGCGCCAGCGCCACAAGGTCCACAGCGCCAGAGGCAGCGCCGGCCAGGTGAACCAGCCCACCAGCCGCATCACGCCCCAGAGCTGGACCGCTTGCGTGTACTGCCCCAGCCGCCAGCCCCAGGCCCCCAGTGCCGTCGACACGCCGATCGCCACCGCACCGGCTGCCACCACCCAGGGCGCAAAGCCGCGCACTTGGAGGTAGCTGGAGTTGCGGCAGATCAGCGTACCGGCCATGGCCAGGCCGAGCGCGATGCTGGGCGCTCCGCTGGCCGCCAGGGCCGGCAACGACGCGAGCATGGCCGCCCTGGCTTGCAGCGTCCGGAACGGACTGGCGGCGAGTGCGTAAAGGAACAGCGCGACGCTGGCCAACTGCACCAGCTCGGGCGTGGTTTCGTGGCCGAGTTGCAGCAGGCCCAGCGTCGCGATCAGCGCCAGCACCGCGCCGTCGGCGATCGCCCGCGCGTAGTCGATCGGGTGGGCTTCGCCACCGAACGCGAACGGGAGCGGCTGGGCCGCTTCGGTGCAGGCCAGGTGAAAGGTGGTGTACCAGATCAGCGCCAGCACCAGCACCAGAAGAAGGGCAAACGGAATGCGTGCCGCCAGCGCGGGGTCGACCCAGGGCCCGAGCAGCTTGATGAACGACGCGCCCAGCCAGTACGGCAGCAAGGCGCTGTCGGCCGGCAGCCCGGCGACGGTCGGCGCCAGCCATGGGGTCTTGCCTTGCGCGATGTTGAGCATGTAGCCGAACGCGCTGATGTCGGCGCCCTTCCACGGGTCACGGCCGAACAACCCTGGCAGCACGTAGGCGGCGCAGAACAGCAGCAGCGCCACCCGCGGCAGGCGCTGCGCGGCGCGTTGCGAGACCAGGGCAGGGTTGGGCGAATTCACGGCAAGGGCGGTGGGCTGTGGCGACCGAGGCAACAAACAAAAAAGGCAGCCAGAAGCTGCCCTTTGATTCACACCTCGAAGGTGTTCTTACTTCTTCGCGCCCAGGTGCGCAAACTTGTTGCGGAACTTCTCGACCCGGCCGCCGAGCGAGTCGACGCTCTTTTGGGTGCCGGTGTAGAACGGGTGCGACTCGCTGGTGGTCTCCACCTTGTAGAGCGGCAATTCACGGCCATCGTCCATCTTGATCGTTTCGCGGGTCTGCGCGCACGAGCGGGTCACGAACTTGAAACCGTTGGACAGGTCCACGAAACAGACGTCGCGGTAGTTGGGGTGAATGCCTTCTTTCATGGGGTCCTCTGACTTGCTTGCCACTGCATTTTGAAAGCCACGCCGACCCATTCGGCGCACTTTTCCTGCTGTGGACAGCCTTGGATTATAGACCGGGGTCAGCCGCCGCGGCGCATCATGTCGAAGAAGTCGAGGTTGTTCTTGGTAGCCTTCATCTTGTCGAGGATGAACTCCATCGCCTCGATCTCGTCCATCGCGTACAGCAGCTTGCGCAGGATCCAGGTCTTTTGCAGGATCTCGGGTTTGAGCAGCAATTCTTCGCGGCGCGTGCCCGACTTGTTCAGCAAGATCGACGGATAGACGCGCTTCTCGGCCATGCGCCGGTCGAGGTGGATTTCGCAGTTGCCGGTGCCCTTGAACTCTTCGTAGATCACCTCGTCCATGCGGCTGCCGGTGTCCACCAGCGCGGTGCCGATGATGGTCAGCGAGCCGCCTTCTTCGATGTTGCGTGCCGCGCCGAAGAAACGCTTGGGGCGCTGCAGCGCGTTGGCGTCCACACCGCCGGTCAGCACCTTGCCCGACGACGGCAGCACGTTGTTGTAGGCGCGGGCCAAGCGGGTGATCGAGTCGAGCAGGATGATCACGTCCTTCTTCATCTCGACCAGGCGCTTGGCGCGCTCGATCACCATCTCGGCCACCTGCACGTGGCGCGCGGCCGGTTCGTCGAAGGTCGAGCTGATGACCTCGCCGCGCACGGTGCGCTGCATTTCGGTCACTTCTTCAGGTCGCTCGTCGACCAGCAGCACGATCAGGTAGACCTCGGGGTAGTTGGCGATGAGCGCATGCGCCAGGTTCTGCATCATCACCGTCTTGCCGCTCTTGGGCGCCGAGACGAGCAGCGCACGCTGACCCTTGCCCAGCGGGGCGATCAGGTCGACGATGCGGCTGGTGATGTTTTCTTCGGACTTGATGTCGCGTTCGAGCTTGAACTGCTCCTTCGGGAACAGCGGCGTCAAGTTCTCGAACATGATCTTGTGCTTGCTTTCCTCGGGCGTCAGGCCGTTCACACGGTCGACCTTGACGAGCGCGAAGTAGCGCTCACCGTCCTTCGGAACCCGAACTTCACCTTCCACCGCGTCACCGGTGTGCAGGTTGAAGCGGCGGATCTGGCTCGGGCTCAGGTAGATGTCGTCGGTGGACGCCATGTAGCTCGCGTCGGGCGAGCGCAGGAAGCCGAAGCCGTCGGGCAGCACCTCCAGCACACCGTCGCCGAACACCTGCTCGCCGCCCTTGGCGCGCTTTTTCATGATCGCGAACATCAGCTCCTGCTTGCGCATTCGGGCGACGTTTTCGATCTCCAGTGCCTCGCCCATCGTGATGAGCTCGGAGACGTGGATCACTTTCAGTTCTGACAGGTGCATGGGGGCTGGGGCTGGGGTGTGGATCGAACCGGTGCGCCGCGAAAAGGCAGTCGGTGTCTCTGCGGCGTTCACGGCCAGAGGGTGGGCTCTGGGCCAGTGCTTGCCCGTCACGTAACGGGAAACTCAAAAACGCTGGAGTGGGGGCCGGGCCATGTGCCGTCTGTACGGGCCCCGAGGCCGGCAACCGGCCTTCGGGCATGGGGGCAAATTTAGGTCTTGCGGGCCGGGCATTGTGCGCCCGGCCTGAAAGCGATATCGCGTATTATAGATGACCGTCGAGAAATGCTGTCAACTGGGCTTTCGAAAGCGCGCCAACCTTGGTGGCCGCCAGTTGACCGCCCTTGAACAACATCAGCGTCGGAATGCCGCGGATGCCGAACTTGGCCGGGATGTCGCGGTTCTCGTCGACGTTCATCTTGGCGATCTGCAGGCGGCCATCGTAGGTCTTGGACACTTCGTCCAGGATCGGCGCAATGGCCTTGCAGGGGCCACACCATTCGGCCCAGTAGTCCACCAGAACGGGCTTGTCGGATTTCAGGACGTCGGTGTCGAACGACGCGTCGGAAGTGTGCTTGATCAGGTCGCTGCTCATGGGGGTCCTCGGGACATGCGCTGCCCGTGGCGGGCGGCAAGGCACAATGATTCTGACACAAAGGCCCCTGCTTCGTCCCCTGGCACGGGGTGCGCAAAGGGCCAATTCCCTCTATGGCGACCATAGCCCGACACCCTCTTGAAATGGCCTTGCCCGACCCCTGGGCGCAGGTGGTGCAAGCCACCGCGGGCTGGGCGCAGCGGCAAGGGTTGAACCTGCGCGATGTGGTCGTGCTGCTGCCGTTTGCACAATTGCTGCCGGTCGCGCGGCAGGCCTTCGGGGCAGCGTGTGGCTGGGTGCCGCGCGTCGAGACCACGCAGACGCTGGCGCGATGCCTCGGGCCCGCCGAGGCGCCGGCAGCCGGGCAGATCAGCTTCGACGTGGCGCTTGATCGGCTGGTGGCCCGCCGCCTGCTGCGCGCGCAGAGTTGGGCTGCCGCCTGGGCCAGCAGCGACGCTCAAGGCTTCGAGCAGGCGTTGGCCGCGCTGGTGGACACGGCCCACGCCATCGCGCGCGCCGCTTTTGCCATCGAAGCTTCGCAGCGCGCGCTGCACTGGGAGCGCGCGCGTTCGTCGCTGTCGTTGCAGGCGTTCGGAACCGGCGCACCGGGCACGCGCGAGCGTTTGTTGAGCCGGGTGGCGCTGGAGTGGGCCGCCGCCGCGCCAGCACCAGCGACCGACGCGCTGTTCGGGCTGCGACCGGCCGGCTGGGTGGCGCTGCAGGCGGGCGGGCCGGAACGGCTGACCCGCCACCTGCTGGAGCACGCCGCCGCAGCCGATCTGCCGTGCCTGTGGCTTGATGCAGACGCCGACCTGGGCGCGGGGTCCGACCCGTTTGTCGCGCTGGCCCCGTCCACGCGGCTTCGATTCGGCGCTTGCGACGACTTCGAAGACGAAGCCCAGCGTAGCGCCGCTTGCGTTCTTCAGCACCTGCAAGCGGGCGAGCAGCCGGTCGCGCTGATCGCACAAGACCGCTCGCTGGTGCGCCGCGTGCGAGCGTTGTTGGGCCGCCAGGGCGTGGCCCTGCGCGACGAGACCGGCTGGAAGCTGTCGACCACCCGCGCCGGTGCCGGCATTCGCGGCCTGCTCACCTGCGTGCGGGGCGACGCCTCCACCGACGATTGGCTCGACTGGCTCAAGGCCTGCGCTGGCCCGTGGCCATCCTTGCCCGGCAGCCGCAGGGCGCTTGACGAACTGGAGCGCGAGCTGCGCGAAGCAAAGCGACGCCTGGCCAGCAACGTCGATGCCGATCGGCTCGGTGCTTCTGCCGCCTCGCTGTGGCGCCAGGCAAGCGCGGCGCTGCAGCCGCTGGCAACGCTGGGCCAGGCATCGGGCAGCGTCTGGTCGGCCGCCCTCGATGCTGCGCTGCGTGCCACCGGCCAGCGTGCCTCGCTCGACGCTGACGACGCCGGCCGCCAGGTGCTGGTCGCCCTTCAAACGGTGCCGGTGGCCGAACGGATGGATCTGCACGCTTTCGGCACCTGGCTCGACACGGCGCTCGAACAGGCCTCGTTCCTGCCCGAATCGCCCGCCGTGCCCACGGTGGTCATCACCCCTCTGGCTCGCGCGATGCTGCGGCCTTTTGCCGCCGTGGTGTTCCCAGGTGTCGACGAACGCCAGTTCGGCACGGCCGGTGCATCGGGCGGCCTGCTGAGCGAAACCGAGTGCAGCGCGCTGGGCGTGCCGAATGCGCAGACCCGGCGCGACGCCGAATTGCTTGCGTTTGTACAGCTGCTGCGCCAGCCCCGGGTGACCCTGCTGCACCGTCGCGCCGACGAAGGCGAGCCGCTCGCCGCCAGCGCCTGGGTCGAACTGCTGCGCCTGAGCTTGGGCCGGCGTGCCGGGCCCGGCGCCTGGCAACCGGCCGCCGACCCGCGCGAGCGCTTGGCGCTGCAGCCCACACCGACCGGCCGGCCACAGCCACGCGCGCCCGCGTTGCTGCCGCAACGCCTTAGCGCCAGCGCCTGCGAGGCACTGCGCGCTTGTCCGTACCGCTTTTTCGCGCTGCGCCTGTTGCGCCTGGGTGCGCTGGAAGAGCTCGACGGCGAACTTCAGAAGCGCGACTACGGCAACTGGCTGCACCGTGTGCTGCAGCGCTTTCATGCCGAACGTGGCGCGCCGATGGCGGCCGAATTCGAAGCCGCCCGGCTGCACGAGATCGGGCTAGAAGTGCTGCAGGAGCACCGGCTCGACGAAGCCGAGTTCCTGCCGTACAGCGCTTCGTTCGCACGGTTGGTGCCGCGCTACATCGCCTGGCTGCACCAGCGTGACGAGGCCGGCGCGGGCTGGCTGGACGCCGAGCGCACCCTCGACGCGCAGCCACCCGAATGGGGTGCCGTGCAGATGCGCGGTGTGATCGACCGGGTTGACTCCGTAAACCAGGACGGCGTGCCGACGACCCAGCTGATCGACTACAAGACCGGCCGCGCGCAGGCCTTGCAAGACGCGATCAGCCGCGGCGAAGACACCCAGCTTCCGTTCTACGCCGCGCTGATGGCAGCCCAAAGTGACGCCGTCGGCGAGCTGGCAGCGATGTACCTGATGCTCGACGAAAGCGACAAGATCAAGTCGATCCGGCATCCCGACGTGCAATTGAGCGCCGCCGCGCTCGTGCAAGGCATCGGCCACGACCTGGCCGGGATTGCCGCCGGTGCAGCGATGCCAGCGCTGGGCGTTGGCACGGCCTGCGAGTTCTGCGAAGCCCGCGGGTTGTGCCGGCGCGACGATTGGCCTGCCACCGTCGAGGCACTTGCATGACCGGCCCCGCCTACCGCATCGACGGCCAGCCCGGCGAGCGCGGCGCGTTCTATGCGCTCGCCTGCGACCCGGCGCGCAGCGTCGTCGTCGAGGCCTGCGCCGGTTCGGGCAAGACCTGGATGCTGGTATCGCGCATGCTGCGCGCCCTGCTCGCCGGGGCCGAGCCGCAGGAAATCCTGGCCATCACCTTCACCCGCAAGGCGGCCGGCGAAATGCGCGCGCGCCTGAACGAATGGTTGGCGCAATATTCGGCGCCCGAGTGTGCGCCGGCCGATCGCATCACCGCGCTGCGCGAGCGCGGCCTGAGCCTGTTGCAGGCCGAAGCGGCCGAGCCGCTGCTGGCGGCGCTGCACGAGCGCGTGCTGCGCAGCGGCCGACCGGTGCAGATCCTGACCTTCCACGCCTGGTTCTCGCAACTGCTGCGCGCCGCGCCGCGCGACCTGCTGGCCGAACTGAAGTTGCAACCCGAGATGGAGCTGCTCGAAGACACCAGCGACCACCGGCGCGCCGTGCTGCAGCGCTTTCGTCAAAGAGTGCTGGCCGATGTTGATCTGCGCGCAGACCACGACATGCTGATGGCCTCGCGCGGCCGTTCGCAAGTTGGCAAGTGGCTGGAGGCGGCGTGGAACAAGCGCATCGAGTTCGAACTCGCCGACGCTGCCGGCACCCTCGCGCGCAGCGTGCCCAGCGCTGCGGTACTGGGGCCGGAGTTCTTGGCCGTCGCGCACCCTTCCGAGCTGATCTTCGAGACTTCGGCGCAGTCTCTGCTGCACGAGGTGGCGCGCGCCCTCGGTCAGCAGAAGGGCGCGATTGCGCAGCAGCGCGCTGCCTTGCTGGAGCAAGCCGGCGCGCAGCGCGACAGCCGCGCCGCCTTGCGAATGGCCCGCGAGGCGCTGTTGACCGAACAAGGCACTTTGCGCAAGCGGCTCGACTGCGCCGGCCTGCCGGAGCTGCTCGCCCTGCTGCAACATCTGCAGCGCGCCAGCGACCAACAACAGGCCCACGAAGAGCACGTTGCGATGGTGCGCCTGGGCCGTGTGCTACTGGCCGGGTTTGCCGAGCACAAACGTGCGCGCGGCCTGGCCGACATGGCCGACCTGGAACGCTGCGCATTGGCGCTGCTGCGCGACAGCACGTTGTCGGGCTGGGTGCAGGAGCGGCTCGACGCGCGCATCCGCCACGTGCTGATCGACGAATTCCAGGACACCAGCCCCTTGCAATGGCATGCGCTGCACGCCTGGCTGTCGGCCTACGCTGGAGCCGGCGGAGGCGCCAGCGGGCAACGGCCGCCGGGGGTGTTCATCGTCGGCGACCCGAAGCAGAGCATCTACCGCTTCCGGCGCGCCGAGCCGCGCGTCTTCGAGGCGGCGCGGGCGTTCGTCGCCACCGGCCTGCAGGGCCATGTGCTGGAGTGCGACCACACGCGGCGAAATGCCCCGCCGGTGCTGGCGGCGCTGAATGCCGTGTTCGCGCAAGCCCGGGCGGAGGGCGAGTTCGACGGCTTTCGCGCCCATACCACCGAGCTGCGCGATGTGTCGGGCGCGATCGTCCTGGCCTTGCCGCGCACGCCGCGGCCGCCCCGGGCCGCCGCCGCCGGCGGGGTGCCGAAGCCATGGCGCGACAGCCTCGTCACGCCGCGCCGCGAGCTTGAAGAAGTGCTGCGCATGCAGGAGGCGCGCGCGGTGGCCGGCGCGGTTGCGGCTCTCGTGCGCGAAGGTGGCATTGAGCCGGGCGACATCCAGGTGCTGAGCCGCAAACGCGACTCGCTTCGTCTGGTGGCCGACGCGCTGGCGGCCCTGCACCTGCCGTTTGCCGCGCCCGAAAAGCTTGCGCTGCTGAATGCGCCCGAGGCGCGCGACCTGGTGGCGCTGCTCGACGCGCTGGCGTCGCCGACGCAGAGCCTGTCGCTCGCGCACGCGCTGCGCAGCCCGCTGTTCGGTGCCAGCGACGATGATCTGGTGCAAGTTGCCGAGGCAGCCAATGGCGGCCGCTGGTGGCGCGCCTTGATGACGCTGCCGGAACCCGGCCCCGCACTGGCGCGGGCCCGGGCGTTGCTGCAGTCCTGGCAAGCCGCTGCCGCGCAGTTGCCGCCGCACGACTTGCTGGACCGGATCGTCGCCGAGGGTCAGGTGCGCGAGCGCGTGGCGGCCTGTGTGCCGGCCGAACGCCGCCGCGCCGCACTCGGCGCGATCGACGCCTTGCTCGGCCTGTCGCTGACGCTGGACGGCGGTCGCTACGCCACGCCCTACCGATTCGTGCGGGCGCTCAAGGCACGTGCCCTTCAGGTAGCAGTGGCGCCACAACCCGACGCCGTGCAGTTGCTGACAATTCACGGCGCCAAGGGCCTGGAAGCGCGGGTCGTGTTCGTGATGGACAGTGACCCCGAGCCGCAGAACCCCGACACCGCCACCTTGCTGATCGACTGGCCGGCCGAAGCGGAGCACCCGCTGCGCTGCGCGTTCGTGTATTCCGAGTCCGAAGCGCGCTGCCCGCCGTCGCTGCTCGGCCTGCTTCACCAGGAGATGGCGGCCCGGCAGCGCGAAGAACTCAACATGCTGTACGTGGCGATGACGCGCGCCCGGCAGCGCTTGGTGTTCAGCGCGACCGAGCCATCGCGCCCGGCCCCCGGGGTGAGCTGGTGGCAGCGGGTCGAGGTACTGGCGGCCGCTTGGGCGCCGCCGCCGGGGGCCCCAGCGGCGGCGGGGAACGAGGCGCAGACGTTCTCGCTCGCCGTTCTGCCGCGCTGGAGCGGCGCTGCGCCTGCGGGTCCGGCAGCGAAGCCAGGCGCTCCCTCGGCCGACGCCGGCTCCGCATCAACGCGCCTCGGCTCGGCCGTGCACCGGGTGCTGGAATGGGCCAGCCAGCGACCCGATCCAGTGCAAGTGACATTGGCCCCACTGGCCGAGGCCGCGGCGCGCGAGTTCAACGCCCCGGCGGGCGAGGTCTTGCGCATCGCCGAGCGAATCTGGCAAAGCCCGGCCTGCGCGCCGTTCTTCGACCCGCGCCGGCTGCGCTGGGCCGGCAGCGAGGTGCCGATCGGCGATGGCGGCGACGCGCTGCGCCTGGATCGGCTGGTGGTGCTGGATGACGAGTGGTGGGTGCTCGACTACAAACTCGAACACCGGCCCGAGGCACTCGCGCCCTACTGCGAGCAGTTGCTGCGCTACCGGCGTGCGGTCGCCCGGCTGCAGCCCGGCGAACCGGTGCGCTGCGCCTTCATCACCGGGGCGGGGGAGCTGGTCGAGATCGATTGACCTGCCGGCGCTTGATGCCGGCCACCGCAGGTCTCGGCCAGAAATGCCGGCCATAGACCGCGCTCATCGGTCGTTCGCCTGGCGGTGCCGCGCTTTCCAATCGAAGCGGTTTCCCATTGCCCACCGATGCCCACATCCGCCCCTCCCACGCCCGCCGCGCCGCCGCCCGCCGCCGCCCCGGCACGCGCTTTCGGCCGCTTTGTCCTGCGCCAGTTGCTCGGCAAGAGCGCCGGCACGACCGCCTGGCTCGCCTTTGACCCGCGCCTGGGGCAGGACGTGATGATCAGTGTGCCTCGCGTGCAACCCCTGGACGCGCTGGCACTGGAGCTGTGGGGCCGCGAAGCGCGCAAGGCCGCCCGCCTGGTGCACCCCAACCTGGCGCCGGTGCTCGAGATCGGCCTGCAGGACAAGTGGCCGTTCATGGTCGTCGAGCGCCAGGCCGGCATCACCCTGACCGAATGGTTGGCGCAGAACCCGCCGGCGATGGCGACCGATACGGTCGCCTGGATCTGCCAGGCGCTCGAAGGCCTGGCCTTTGCGCACGAGGCGGGTTGTTCGCACAACGACCTGCAAATGCACAACCTGATCGTCAACGAACAGGGCAAGGTTCGCCTGATGGGGCTGGCCGCGGCTGGCGACATGAGCGGCATCGAAGAAGCCCGCCTGAGCGCTCTGCCCGACGACTCCGCCGAACCAGGCCAGGCCGACCCGCACGGCATGATGGCGCTGCGCAAGGCCGCCGAACGCGACGTGCTCGCCTGTGGCTTGCTGCTGCACCAGTTGCTCACCGGCCAGGCGCCGCTCGAACAGGCCGACCTCGCGCGCGTGATCGCCCGCATGGCGCCAATCGGGCGCGAGATCGTGCACCTGCCGTGGACCACCCCGCACCCGGTGCCGCCGGCGCTGCGCGCGATTGCCAACCGCAGCACCGCCAGCCACGAGCGCCAGCGCTACCTGAACGCGCGCACTTTGCTGCGTGCACTCGACGGCTGGCAGCAGTCGCAGTCCGAAGACAACGGCGGCCCGCTCGCCTTGCTGCTGGACCGGCTGCGCACCGTCGGCCACTTGCCGGCTCAGCCGGGGCTGAATGCCAAGGTCGAGCGCCTGATCCGCATGGAAGGGCAACACACCGACGCGATGGTGACCGAGCTGCTGCAGGACATGGCGCTGAGCCTGGAACTGCTGCGCCAGGTCAACTCGGCGCTGGTGCGCAACACCCAGACGGCCGGCAACGGCGCGGTGCTGACGATCCGCCGCAGCGTGGCGCTGCTCGGCATCAACGGCGTGCGTCAGGCCGCCAACGGGCTGCGCAAGTGGCCGGGGCCGATGTCCGAAGCGGCCGCCGCCGGGTTGAAACGCCTGATGGACCGCGTGCGCCTGGCCGGCTACGTGGCGCAGGCCTTGCGGCCGGCGGGTTATGACGCGGAGGTGGTGTACCTCATCACCTTGCTGCAGAACCTGGGCCGCTTGATGGTGCAGTACCACTTTCCCGAAGAAGCCGAACAGATCCAGCAGCTCACTGCGCGCCAGCAAGCACCGGCCGCGCCCCGTGCAGACGCCACCGAAAGCGCCGAGGTGCCCGGGATGAACGAAGCCGCTGCCTCGTTTGCCGTGCTCGGCGTGGACCTGGATGAAGTCGGCGCCGCCGTCGCGCGCCATTGGGGCCTGGGCCCCGAGCTGCAGCAGATGATCCACCGCATTCCCCGCGAGCAGCGCGTGCGTTCGGTACAGAGCGATACCGATGCGCTGTGCAAGACCGCCAGCGCCGCCAACGAAGTGGTGGACGCGCTCGGCCTGCCCGGCCCGCGCGCGATCCGCGAACTCGAAGCGGTGGCGCAGCGCTATGCGCGCGCGCTGAAGATCAGCCTGCGTGACGTGAAAGACGCCGTCAAGACTGCGCGCGAGATGCTTCAGAACGGCGGCGTGGCTGCGGTGCGCGACGCCGTACCCGAGCGAGAAGGCGCCCTGAACCCGTCAGCGGCGGCCCTGCGCCCCGGCCTGGGCGAAGCCGCTTCGGCCAGGCCGTCGGCCTGAAGGGCGCTGCGCCGCGAGCACCGGGCCGGGCACAGCCCTGCACAACCAGGCGGTGATAGCGATCAGGCAGGCGGGGTGATCGGGCCGGCCTCGGATCGACGCGGCTGGCGAACCCACTGGTCGATCGTGCGGAACATGTCGAGGATGTCCAGCGGCTTCGTGATGTAGGCATTCATGCCGGCCTGGAACGCGCGCTCACTGTCGCCGCTCATCGCGTTGGCGGTCATGGCGATGATGGGCAGCGTCTTCCAGCGTGGCTCGGCGCGGATTCTGCGGGTCGTTTCGTAGCCGTCCATCACCGGCATCTGGCAGTCCATCAGCACACCGTCGACGTCGTGCAGGCCGAGCTGCTTGAGCGCCTGTTGGCCGTCATTGGCCGTCAGCACCAGAATGCCGGCATCGCCCAGCAAAGCCATCGCAATTTCCTGGTTCACCTCGTTGTCCTCGACCAGCAACAGCCGCAAGCCGCGCAGCCGCTCGCGGCAACGCGCCAGCAGCTCGGCGCCTTGCGTCTGGCGGTCGACCCACATGGCCGCCGCAGGCGCCTCGTCGACCACACCCAGCTCGACTTCGAACCAGAAACGGCTGCCCCTGCCGGGCTCGCTGTCGACATCGATCTGCCCTCCCATCAGGCCCACCAGGTGGTGGCAGATCGCCAGGCCCAGGCCGGTGCCACCGTAGCGGCGCGAGGTCGACGCATCGGCCTGGCTGAACGGCTGGAACAGGCGCACCCGCTCGCCTGCGCTGATCCCGATGCCGGTGTCGGTGACAGAAAAGCGCAGCCGCGCCCGGCCCGGGCTGCGTTTGAGCGCACCGACCGCGATGACAACCTCGCCGCGCTCGGTGAACTTGACGGCGTTCTTGCCCAGGTTGACCAGCACCTGGGCCAGCCGCATCGCGTCGCCGACCAGCGTGCCGGGCACGTCGGCGGGTTCGAAGCGCAGCGCGACGCCCTTGTTCTCGGCTTCGAGGCCGATCAGGTTGGCGAGCGATTCGAGCACGTCGTCAAGCCTGAACGGGGCGTTTTCTACCTTGAGCTTGCCAGCCTCGATCTTGGAGAAGTCGAGCACGTCGTTCAGCAGCCCGAGCAGGCTCTCGGCTGACCGATGGGCCTTTTGCACGAAGTTGCGCTGCCGCGGGTCGAGCGCCGTGCCCAGTGCCAGCCGCGTCATGCCCAGGATCGCGTTCATCGGGGTGCGGATCTCGTGACTCATGTTGGCCAGGAACTCGCTCTTGGCGCGGGTGGCAGCCTCGGCCACATGTCGCGCCTGCAGCAGCTCGGTCACGTCGACGCCGACCGTGCCGATGGCATAGACCGTTCCCTGCAGGTCGCGCATCGGAAACTTGTGGAACTGGAAGCTCCGTGACTGGCCGTCGATGAGCAGGTTGTCGCTGATCATCGTCCCGACACCGGCGCGCAGCACGCCATCGTCGTCCTCCGTGACGCGCGCCGCCAGGGTGGGGTCCACCGGGCCGAGCACATCGCGCATGTTCAGGCCCAGCAGCGACTCACGGCCCTTGCCGAACGTCGCCAGGTACAAGCGGTTGTGCATGATGAAGCGCCCGTCCAGGTCGCGAAGGCTCACGAGCATCGGCGAGCTGTCCAGGATCATCTGCAGCTGGTTGTGGCCGGCAACGACTTCGGTCGTGCGCGTGCTCACCAGCTGCTCGAGTTCGCGCGTGACCTGCGCGTTGTCGTAGGCCACGGCGAACTGCAAGCCGATCAGACGCAGCGTCTCGATCTGGGCCGGCGCCAGGCTGGCGTGCGCGTTGCGGTTCTCCAGCACCAGCAGGCCGCGGATGCGGCCCTGCAGCTGGATCGGCAGGCCGAAGAGCGACTTCACGCCGAGCTGGCGCAACTGCACGTTGGCCGCCAGGCGCGGGTGACGTGCCACGTCGGGCACCAGCAGCGGCTCCTGGGTCTGCACGAGGTAGTGGAACACCGACGGCGGGACCGCATGGGGGTGCTCGGCGCCAATCCACGGGCCGTCGGGATCGAAGCCGGCGCGGACGTGCCAGGTTGTCGCGTCGTCGTTCCAGAACAGCACGCCATGTTCAACCGCCGCGTACTGGCGCAGCAACTGGAACAGCTCGATCGGCAGTGCGTCCGGGTTGCGCTGCTGCGCGAGCATGTGGCCGGCGCGGACGATGCTGGCCGCGTCCAGCCCCTGCGACGCGAGCGCGGCGCCGACCGTGGCGGGCGCGTCTGAACGGCGCTCGCGCAGGCGTTCGACCTTGGCCGCTGCGCCCCAGTCGGTCCAGGCCTGCAGCGCCAGCGTCGCGTAGGCGTCCGCCGCGCGCGACTGGCCGCGCGAACTGCAATACGCCGCGGCAAGCTCGCAAGCCAATGCGTGGTGCACGGGGCGCTGGCACTGCAGCGCGGTGTCGATGGCCGATTCGAACGCCGCCGGTGCTTGCTCGTGGTCGCCGCGTTCCCAGGCCTGCATCGCGGCCACCAGCCGCAGCATCGAGCTGAAGTTGGCCGGGTTCGCTGCGGCGCGCGCCTTGAGCCAGGCGACGATGGGGCCGAGCTCCAGGCGCAACTCGGCATGCGCGTGCGGCGCGGCCGTGCGCAGCGCCTGGCACAGCGCCAGCGCATGGGTCCAGCGCAGCAGCGCGTAGCAGTAGTAGCTCTGCATGCTCATGACCCGTTCGGCCGCGCGGCTGAGCGACAACGCGCCGGGCCAGTCGCCGAGCAAGGCCGCTGCGAAGGCGCGGTAGGAGAGCGCCACGCTGCGCACCGAACGCAGCGCCAGCACGTCCTGGCCCGGCGCACACGGTGGGGCCCCGGAGCGTGGCGGCCCACCGAGGGCCTGCCGGAAGTCGACCAGTGCGCGCAACATGCCAAGTGCGACGGGCGGCCTTTCGGCGCCGCGCAGGGCAGTGTCGAGGCTCAGGCCGAGGTCATCGAGGTGTCGGCAGCTGTCGGCGCAGGCGATCTGCGCGGCAACGCAGGCGTAGGAGGCAAACTCGTGCTGACCGACCTCCTCCGAGAAGCGAACCGCCTCGAGTGCGTACTGCTGCACCCGTTCGAGCGGCTCGACCCAGGGCGCGGTCAGCTTGGCATGGCGCCCCAGCACGGCGGCGCGCTGGTGCACGGGCGCGCCGGCATCGCACAGGCGCTGGGCGGCCTGCGCCGCGAGCGCGCCGGTGTCGTAGTCGCCGCGCGGCGCGAGTGTGGCGGCCAGTGTGCCGAGCACGAAAGGCAGTTGCGGATAGGTGCCGAACTCCCACCCGATCCGGATGGCACGCAGCGCAGCCCAGTCGCGTTCGGCCAGGTCGTCGCCGACGCGGGTCGGATAGCTGGCCAGCACTTGCGCGGCCGCCGCCTGCACCGGGTCGGCCAACGGCGGCAGGCGGTCGAACAGCCCCGCGCCGTGGCGTGCCAGCGCGGCGTGGAGGGCCGCCAGTTCGGCCTCCACGGCGTTGGCCCAGGCGCCGGGTTCCGTGCCGGGGTAGGCGATGCCGAAGGCGTGCACGTGGCGCAGCACCAGCTCGGAAGCCTCGGAGGCGCGCCCACGGTTGGTGTAAGACAAGGCCTGCGCAGCGATCACGTCGGCCAGCGCCGGCTGTGCAATGGCCCCGCTCGCCAGGAGACGCATGAACAGCCCGTCGGCAGCTTCGTAGCGCATGCTGGCGCAATGGAGCACGTGACGCGAGGCATCGACGAGCACGCGCAACGCGGGTTCGGCAACTGCCAACGCGCCGGCGCCGTCGAGCAGACCCAGGGCCTGATCGATCGCGCCGCGCCCGGCCGACGCGTGAGCGGCGGTTACCAGCCGGCGCACGACGGCGCCTCGCCCGGTCACCGCAAGCGCGGCCTCGCCGGCATGCAGGAAATGAATGGCGGCCTCCGGCGCATCGCCCAGCGCGAGCGCGAAGCGCGCGTGCAGATTGCGCCGCTCGGCCTCGCTGAGCAGCGCATGCGCCGCCTGCTGCATGCGATCGTGGCCGAAGCGCAGACGGGGCTGGCCGCCGAGTTCGCCCTGGCGCTGGGACATCATGTCGCGCCGGACCAGCGGCAGCAGCCGCAACTCGACCTCTCCCGGCGAACAGCCGAGCGCCTTGGCCAGCAGGCCGATGTCGATGTGGTGGCCCAGGCAAGAGGCGGCGGCGGCGGCGTGTTGGGTATCGCTCGGCAGGCGCCGGAATTGCAGCAGCAGATCGTCGAGAACGTTGTCCGAACTCGGGAGCTCGCCCAGCGCGGAATCGTCCCAGCGCCAACTCGGGCCCTGGCGGCGCAAGTGCTGCTGCTCGTGCAGCCTGTGCAGGTACTGCAGCATGAAGAACGGGTTGCCGTCGGTCTTGCGGTGCAGCTCGGCCGCCAGGCCGGCCACCGCCACAGGCTCGGCGTCGAGCACGTCGGCCACCAGAGAGTCCATGGCATCCGGTTCGAGGCCACCCACGTCGATGTGGGTGATCTCCACGCCGGCACCGCCCAGGTTCTCCACCATCGCGTGCAGAGGGTGACGCGGCTCGACTTCGTTGTCGCGGTACGCCCCGATCAGCAGGACTGCGCCATGGCCTTCATGCCGCACCAGCGTCTCGATCAGGTCGAGCGCGCTGGCGCTGGCCCACTGCAGGTCGTCCAGAAACAGCACCAGGGGGCGGCCGCGATCCCGCCACACCCGCAGCACGGCCACAAGCGTGCGCTTCATGCGTTCGCCAGCCCAATCGGCCTGGGTCGAGGCGGCCAGGTGTGGTCCCGGGCCGTACATCAGGGTGGCGAAGCCGGGCACGGCGCGGGCCAGGAAAGGGGCGTTGGCGCCCAGCGCCGTCTCCATCAGGCGGCGGATTTCCAGCACCCGATGCGGCGGCTCGGCCAGGCCGTGCTCGGCCAGCTCGCCCAGCGCATGCATCAGGCCATCGGTCTCTGCCAGACGATGGAACTGGTCGTACTTGCCCGACACCACCAGGCCCCGGCGCTCGGTGATGACGGGGTACAGCGCCTGTACCAGTGCCGACTTGCCGGCGCCTGCATACCCGCGCACCAGCACCAGGCGGCGCTTGCCGTCGTGCGCGCTGTTGCCGCGCGGCAGTTCGGCGACGAGCCGGGACAGCGTCGCTTCGCGGCCATGCAGCCGAGAAGGCCGCGTCGGTTCGCTGCGCCGGTCCGACGCGCCGGGCTTGAAGTGCGCCAGGGAGTGCGTCTCCAGGCAGACCGCCAGGTCGGCACGCAGGCCATGGGCAGACTGATAGCGCCGTTCGGGGTTCTTTTCCAGCAGCTTCATCACGACCGCCGACAGCCCCGGCGGAACGCCCGGGTCGAGCGCGTGCGGCGTCTCCGGAGTCTTGGTGAGCACCGCCAACAGCAGCGCCAGGCGCGAATCGCCCTCGTGCGGCATGCGCCCGACGAGCAGGTGGTACAGCACGACGCCGATGGCGTAGTAGTCGGTGCGGTAGTCCATCACCCTGCCGGTACGCCCCGTCTGCTCGGGAGCGCAGGTGGCCAGCGCAAAGCCGAGCAAGGTCGCAGCGCGAAACCCGGCCTCGGCATGGCGGTGAGGCCAGGCAGCGTCGAAGCCGCGCAGCCCGGTGCAACTGCCGTCGCCGTCGGCCAGCACGTTGGCCAGCGAAATCTGCCCGTGGATCACCTGGGCGGCATGCACGCCTTCGACGATGTCGAGCAGCCCGAGGGCCAGCCGCACCGTCTCGTGCGGGCTGGGCCGTGCGCCGCCCGCCAGCCGGTACGCCATCGGCTGGCCCGGCAGGCGGCTTTGCACCAGCACGCCAAGGGCCGCATCGGCATGCACGAGCCGCGGCACACCGGCCACGCCCTGCAGCAGCGACAGCACGCGGGATTCAGCGCGCAATTGCGCCAGCGCGGCCTCGCTGCGGCGGCGCGTCGTCTTGACGATGCACGGTTGGGGAGGGTCGTTCCAGTCGGCTTCGCGGACGTCGATGTCATCGCTTGCCGCGAAATCGACCATCGAGGTCATGGCGCCAAAGCAACGACGATCAGCGCATTGGTGAGCCGACGGGGCACTGCAGACTTGCGCAGATGAAGCATGCCGCATCGACCTCTGGTTTTGCCTTGGGGGTGACGAGCCCGATCCTGGCACTGGTTACAACGGTTGGGGCTGCTTCGTTCCCGACCTGACCCGGTTGGCCGCGCTTCCATGCAGGGAGGCCCGTCGAGAGCGATTGTAGGCCTGCCTCGACGGCCGGCCCCGGTGGGAATAGGGTGACCTTTGCCGCGCAATTCAGCGCAAATCAACGCAACTGCAGCGCGTCGTCGCCGAACTCGATACCCAGCGGCTCGATCACCAGCCGCTTCGGTCCGGACTCGACCCGGCCCGCCACCAGCGCTTTCACGCCGCACGCCTGCGCCACGTCGACCACGCGAGCGGCGTCGGCTGCGGCCACGAACAGCGCAAAGCCGGCGCCCATGTTGAGCGTGCTGTAGGCCTCGCGGTCGTCTTGGCGGGCGTGTTGCTGGATGAATTTCAGCACCGCCGGGACTTCGGGCACGCTGTGGATCCGGTAGCTGTGCAGCGCGGGGTGGCGCAGCAGCTTGCGCCAGCCGTGGCCGGTGATGTTCGCGCAGTAGTGCGGCGTGACGCCGGCTTTGTAGAGCGCTTCGGTGACGGGCGAATACAGCAGGGTCGGCGCGAGCAGCGCATCGCCATAACTCTGCCCACTCAGCCCATTCAGCCCCGGCGCAACCGGCGTGAGGTAACCCTGTGGCAGCCGCTCGACCAGCTTGCGCGCCAGGCTCAGGCCGTTGGCGTGGATGCCGCTCGATTCGAGCAGCACGATCGCGTCGCCGGGTGCCAGGCGCTCGCCCAGCGACAGGCGCTCTTTCGGATTGACGATGCCGGTGCATGACGCGGCGAGATCGATGCGCCCGTCGGCCACGATGCCGGCCAGCGCCGGCGTTTCGCCGCCGCCCCAGGCCACGCCGCACAGGTCGCAGGCGCGCTTCCAGCCTTCCACCAGTGCACTCGCACGCTGTGCGTCGGCAAACCATTCGGAGCCACCGGCAGCCCAGTAGGCCTGCACCACCAGCGGCGTGGCGCCGACGGTGATCAGGTCGTTGATCGCCATCGCCAGCGTGTCCTGCGCAATCGCGCCGTAGTAACTCTTGCCGGTGAGCCGGTGCATCTCGTCGGCCACCAGCGCCTTGGATCCCAGGCACTCGACGATCGAGGCCAGATAGAACGGCCCGACATCGACCACGTAGGCCGACTCGCCGCGCGACGCTACCACCTCCTTGAAACCATGCGCGGCCAGGTTCACCCCGGTGGCCGCAGCGGCGCGCTGCGCGGCCACTTTCAGCGGGTCGATCAGGTCGTAGTTGACACCGGCCTGTTCATAGCTGAGCGTCGTCTGGGGGGCGGAAGGCGTTGGCGTGGCGCTCATGGGGAAGGGCGTGCGGGGGAGGGGCAGGCCATCGGTGGCGCGATGGCCGAGAGGCCCGATTATCCGGCAGGGCGAAGGGCCGACGGCGTTTGGCCCCCCCGTAGAATGAAGCCATGTCCTACCGCGTCCTGGCCCGCAAGTACCGCCCCTTGGCGTTCGACACGCTGGTGGGCCAGGAACACGTGGTGCAGGCGCTGGCCAATGCGCTCACGCAGCAGCGCCTGCACCATGCCTACCTGTTCACCGGCACGCGCGGGGTGGGCAAGACCACCGTGTCGCGCATTCTGGCCAAGGCGCTCAACTGCACCGGCGTGGACGGCAGCGGCGGCATCACCGCCCACCCCTGTGGCCAGTGCGACGCCTGCCGCGACATCGACACCGGCCGCTTCATCGACTATGTCGAGCTCGACGCGGCCTCCAACCGCGGCGTTGACGAGATCAGCCAGTTGCTCGACCAGGCCGTCTACAAGCCGGTGCTCGGGCGCTTCAAGGTCTACATGATCGATGAAGTGCACATGCTGTCGACCACCGCCTTCAACGCAATGCTCAAGACGCTGGAAGAGCCGCCCGACTACCTGAAGTTCGTGCTCGCGACGACCGACCCGCAAAAGGTGCCGGCCACGGTGCTGTCTCGCTGCCTGCAGTTCAACCTGCGGCCGATGGCGCCGCAGACGGTGCAGGCGCATCTGGCCGACATCCTGGCGCAGGAGCAGATCGAGGCCGAGCCGGGTGCCCTGCGGCTGCTCGCGCGCGCTGCGCGCGGTTCCATGCGCGATGCGCTGTCGCTCACCGATCAGGCGATTGCTTTCGGGGCCGGCGCGCTGGCCGAGGCCGGCGTGCGCGAGATGCTCGGTGCGGTGGACCGCAGCCACGCGGTGCGCATCATCGACGCGCTCGCTGCGGGCGACGGTGCGGCGGTGGTGGCGGCGGTGAATGCCTTGCGTGCGCTTGGCCTGTCGGCCGCCGCCGCGCTGGAAGAACTGGCCACCCTGCTGCAGCAGATGGCGGTGCTGCAGGCGGTGCCGGGCGCCGTCGAGGCCGGTGACCTCGACGCACCCACCTTGGCCCGCCTGGCCGCGTCGATGGCGGCCGATGAAACCCAGCTGTGCTACAGCATCGTGCTGCACGGCCGTGCCGAGATCGCGCTGGCGCCGGACGAGTACAGCGGTCTGGTGATGGTGCTGCTGCGGGTGCTGGCGTTCAGGCCGCAAGGGCAGGGCGCGGTGCCGAAGGCCGCGGGCCAGGCGCCGAAGGCGGCGCCGGTAGCGGCCCCCGCCGTGGCTCCCGCCGTGGCCCCTGCATCGGCCGCCCCCGCCGCCGCTGCGAAACCCGCGCCCGTGCGCGAAGCAGCGCAACCCGCCGTGGTCGAAGCCACGGCGGCCATTCGTGTGCACCCGCTGAAGGTGAGCGAGGCGGTGCCTTGGGACGACGAGGCGCCATGGGTCGATCAGGACATGACACCGGTGGGCGGGTCTGGCCGTGAAGTTCACGCTGCGCCGGTTCTCGCTGCACCGGCTGAGCCGGCCGCATCGCCCCGGTCTTCGGAGGCTGCCGCCGATTTCGTTCCCGACATCAACGGCGAACGTTGGGCCCGCGCGGTCAAGCAGATGACCGATGCCGGCAGCATCACCGCGCTGACGCGTGAACTGGCGCTGCAGTCGCAGTGCCTTTCCGTTGACGAAACCGCCCGCCCGGCTCTGTGGCGCCTGCGTGTCGAGCGCGAGATGCTGCGCACCCCGGCTCAAACCGAGAAGCTGCAGGCCGCGCTGGCCGTTTTGCTGGGCCAGCCAGTGCGGATCGACGTGGAACTCGGTGTCGCGCTCGATTCACCCGCCCGGCGCGACGCCGCCGAGCGCGCGCGCCGCCAGGCCGAAGCCGAACAGATCATTCACGACGACCCGCTGGTGAAGGCCTTGCTGGCGCAGTACACCACGGCACGCATCGTGCCCGGGTCGGTCAAACCGCATTGAACCGCGCATTGAACATAGAAGGAGCAGCACCGTGATGAAAGGTCAACTCGCCGGCCTGATGAAGCAGGCCCAGGCCATGCAGGACAACCTGAAGAAGGCCCAGGACGAACTCGCCAACATCGAGGTCGAGGGCCAGTCGGGCGCCGGCCTGGTGAAGGTCACGATGACCTGCAAGCACGACGTGCGCCGCATCGCCATCGACCCGAGCCTGCTGGCCGACGACAAGGACATGCTCGAAGACCTGGTGGCCGCCGCCTTCAACGACGGCATTCGCCGCGCCGAAGAGGTGAGCCAGGAAAAGATGGGCAAGCTGACCGCCGGCATGCCGATGCCGCCCGGCATGAAATTTCCTTTCTGATGCCGAGCGAGCCGTCGCTCGAAGCCTTGATCGAGGCGCTGCGGCGCCTGCCGGGCGTGGGCGTCAAGTCGGCCCAGCGCATGGCCTTCCATCTGCTGCAACACGACCGTGACGGCGCGCAGCGGCTGGCGTCAAGCCTGCAGTCGGCGGTGGCCAACGTGCGCCATTGCGCGCAGTGCCACACCTTCACCGAAGGCACGATCTGCAGCATTTGCGAAGACCCGGGCCGCGACCTGCGTCTGCTCTGCGTAGTCGAGACGCCGGCCGACCAGGCGGCGCTGGAACGCACCGGCAGCTACCGCGGCCGCTACTTCGTGCTGATGGGTCGCATCAGCCCGCTCGACGGGGTGGGCGCGCGCGCCATCGGCGTGCAACAGCTGCTTGAGCGCGCTGGCGACGGCACGCTCGAAGAAGTGATCATCGCGACCAACTTCACCGCCGAGGGCGAAGCCACCGCGCATGTGCTGGGCGAAGCGCTGAAGGCACGCGGCCTCAAGGTCACGCGTCTGGCGCGCGGGGTGCCGATCGGCAGCGAGCTTGAATATGTCGACCTGGGCACCATTGCCCACGCGCTGGTGGACCGGCGCTGAATTTCAGGGATGAACCGAGCGCGGCCCGGCTGCGCTCCGACGGCTCAGCGTTTGGCGAGCCGCACGTTCCGCTTGGCGGCCGCAACCGGGGCCTTGCGCGCCTTTGCCTTCGGCGCCGCGGCGTGCCGGGTACTCTTGACGGCGCTTGCCTTGGCCGTTCGGGCCGCTTTGCCCGCCACGAACACCACGATGGTCTGCCCGGCCTTGAAGCTCGCCGTCGACCCCAGGCCGTTCCATGAGCCGACCTGCGCTGCGCTGACGCGGTAGCGCCGAGCCACCGAGGCCACGCTGTCGTTGCGGCCGGCCTTGAGCGACAGCTTGCGCAGGGCCGGGCCGTCGGGGGCCAGCGCCATCATCGCGTGATCGGCCAAGTGCTCGGGCACGTCGGCCTCGCGGTTCTGGCCGCGCGGCACCAGCAAGGTGGAGCCGGCCTTGACCAGCATGTGTGGCGGGATCAGGTTGACCTCGCGCAGCGTCTCTTCGCTCATGCCCACCAGCTTGGCGGCATCGAGCGGGCGCAAGGTCTTGGGCGCGACCCAGGCGGTCCAGCTGGCCAGCGGGCCGCGGTGCAGCGGCAACTGGCGCACGAAGCGGTTCGCGTTGTCGTAGGGCAGCAGCACCTGGGCCGTGCCGGCGGCCAGGATCACCGGCTTGTTCATCTGCGGGTTCAAGTCCTTGAAGTCGTCCAGCCCCATGCCGGCCAGGCGGGCCGCGAGCGCCACGTCCATGTCACGCTTGATCGCCACGCTCAGGAAGTACGGGTGGTTGGCGACCACCGGCAGGCTCAAACCATAAGCCTCGGGCTTGCCGATCAGGTTCTTGATTGCCTGCAGCTTGGGCACGTAATACTGCGTCTCGCGCGGCATTTTCAGGCTGGTGTAGTCGGTCGGCAGGCCGGCCTTGCGGTTGCGCGCGATGGCGCGCCCGACGCTGCCTTCGCCCCAGTTGTACGCCGCCAGCGCCAGATGCCAGTCGCCGAACATGCCGTGCAGCTTCTGCAGATAGTCGAGCGCCGCGCGGGTCGAGGCGAGCACGTCGCGTCGGTCGTCGCGGAAGACGTTCTGCTTCAGGTCGAAGTTCTTGCCGGTGGACGGAATGAACTGCCACATGCCAGACGCTTTGGCCGACGACATGGCCTGCGGATTGAAGGCACTCTCGATGAAGGGCAACAGCGCCAGTTCGGTGGGCATGCCGCGGCGCTCGATCTCTTCGACGATGTGGAACAGGTAGCGGCTGCCGCGTTCAGTCATGCGCTGGAAGTAGTCGGGCCGGCTGGCGTACCAGGCCGAGCGGTCGCGCGCCAGCTCGGTGTCGAGGTCGGGCATGGCGTAGCCGCGCCGCACGCGCGCCCACAGGTCGGACTGCGATTCGACTTCGTTGGGGTTGATCCGCACGTCGGGTCGGATCGGGTCAATCAGCTCCGGCGCCTTGGACGCTTCGGTGGATTCGGCAGCCGCTGCGGATGCCGATTCGGCAGGCTCGGCGGCCAGGATGGTCACGCTCGGCAATTCCGCGGTTGGCACGGAGGCACTGTTCGGCGGCGCTGCGACCGCGGCTGGCGCGGACACCTCGGCGGCTGGCGCGACCTTCACGTCCGGCACCGGCGCGATGCCGGTGCTGGCACAACCCGCCAACAGCAGCAACGTGAGGGCACCGGCGAACACGAGGCTGGCGGCGGGCTTGAGGGTCATGGAGATGGATTCTTCCGTGGTCGGGTGGCGCCGCGAAGGCGGGTCACTAGAATCGCCGCCAGCCACAGGGGCTGAGCGGCCGATGCCGCGATCACCGGCGCTGATTCCCCCGGATGGCCGAAGGCGCGAGGGCCTTCGATGGACAAACGGGTGCAGGGGCTGAAACAGGCGGGCTGGGCGATCAGGTTCATGGAAACGAGTGGCGCGATTATAGGTTTGACGCAGTGGCTGCAAACGCCTGCCGGCCGCTATGTGCTGGAGTGGGAGCAACGCCACCTGGACGGCGCCGTCGTCGACCTGTTCGGCTTCCATGCGCTGCAACTCGGCCTGCCCGAACTCGATGCGCTGCGCGCCAACCGCATGCCGCACCGCTGGGTCGCCACCGACGGCGTGCGCAGGCCGGCCGCGGGCGACGACGCCGTGCTGCCGCGCTGCGCCGTGGCGCTGCATTGCGACTTCGATGCCTTGCCCTTCGACACCCAGAGCCTGGACCTGGTGGTGCTGCCGCACGGCCTGGAACTGGCGCGCGACCCGCACCTGGCCTTGCGTGAAGTCGAGCGTGTACTGGTGCCCGAAGGCCGCGTCGTCGTGGTTGGCTTCAATCCCACCAGCCTGTGGGGCCTGCGCCAACGATTCGGCCACTTGCGCCGGCGCATGGCACGCGGCGGCGAGGCCGGCCTGTTCCTGCCCAGCGCCGGCGAGTTCATGGGCTACCGGCGCCTGCGCGACTGGCTGCGCCTGCTCAGCTTCGAGGTCGAAGCCGGGCGCTTCGGCTGTTACCGGCCGCCGCTGCGCTCGGAAAAATGGCTCAGCCGGCTGGAGTGGATGGAGCAGGCCGGCGACCGCTGGTGGCCGGTGTTCGGCGCGGTCTACTTCGTGGTGGCGGTGAAACGGGTGCGTGGCATGCGGCTGGTCGGCTTGGTGCGCCAGCAGCGCCAGCAGGTCAAGGCCGCACCGGCGGTGGCCGTGCACAACAACCAGGAATGAACGCAGAAAGCGCCATGAATTCAGTCAACCCGGCAAGCGCCGGCATCCAGCGACCCCAGGTCACGATCTACACCGACGGGGCCTGCAAGGGCAACCCGGGCCGCGGCGGCTGGGGCGCCTGGCTCAGCATGGGCGAGCATGAGAAGGAATTGTTCGGGGGCGAGCCGCTGACGACCAACAACCGCATGGAGCTCACCGCGGTGATCGAGGCGCTGGGCTCGCTCAAGCGCACCTGCAACGTGCTGCTCTACACCGACAGCAACTATGTGCGCCAGGGCATCACCGAATGGATCCACGGCTGGAAGCAGCGCGGCTGGAAGACGGCCGACAAGAAGCCGGTGAAGAACGTCGACCTGTGGCAGCGGCTCGACGCTGCGCGCACCCTGCACCACGTGGAGTGGCGCTGGGTCAAGGGCCACTCCGGAGACCCCGGCAACGAGCGCGCCGATGCGCTGGCCAACCGCGGCGCCGAGTCGGTCGGGTAGGGCGACGCTGATCAAGTCCCCGCGCCGCCCCAGTGGTGGGGTCAAGGGGCCGCCCTGAGGCGCGACGAGGCTCATGCCGGTACAGTTCGGCTCATTCTTCAGTGCGTTGCGGCGCCCCTCCTGAACCCACCCGATGAAACTTCTTCACACGCTCGTGGCCGTGGTCGGCATCTCCGCAGCCTGTGGTGCGGCCTATTGGTATCAGAACAAGCCGGCCGGCGGCGCCGTTCTGGCGGCAACGGATCCGGCGGCAGGCGCCGGGGGAGCGGCCCGGGGGCCCGCGTCCGGTGCGGGCGGCGGTGGTGCTGGTGGTGGCGCTGGCGGCGGGAATGCCGGGCCGGTGTCGGTCGAGGTCGGCAAGGTCGAGCTGATGGCGCTGCAGGACGAGACGCAGGCGGTCGGCACCCTGCGTTCGCGCCAGGGCGTGATGCTGCGGCCCGAAGTCAGCGGGCGCATCTCGCGGCTCGGTTTTGCCGACGGGCAGCGCGTGCGCCGCGGCCAACTGCTGGTGCAGCTGGATGCCACCTTGCAGCAGGCCCAGCTGCTCCAGTCCCAGGCCCAGGCCAGCATTGCGCGCACCAACCTGCAGCGCAATCGCGAGCTGATGGCGCAGAACTTCGTCAGCCAGAGCGCGGCCGACCAAAGCGCCGCGGCCCTCGAAGTCGCCGAAGCGCAGGTCGCCCTGTCCAAGGCGCAGTTGTCGCGCATGAGCATCGTCGCGCCGTTCGATGGCCTGGCCGGCATCCGGCTGGTCAACATCGGCGACTACGTGAAAGACGGCGCCGACCTGGTGAACGTCGAAGACGTGTCGGCCATGGTGGTCGATTTCCGCCTGCCCGAAGGCGTTATCTCGCGTCTCAAGCCCGGCCAGGCCGTCGATGTGAACCTCGACGGCTTGCCGGGCCGCAACTTCAAGGGCAAGGTCGACGCGGTCGATTCGCAGCTCGATGCCAACGGCCGCTCGCTGCTGGTGCGCGCGCGGGTGGACAACGCCCAGGGCCTGCTGCGGGCCGGCATGTTTGCGCGTGCGCGGATCGTTTTCGAGGTGCGCCCCCAGGCCACCGTGGTGCCCGAAGAGGCGCTCGTGCCGCAGGGCGGCAAGCAGTACCTCATCAAGGTGCTCGACGGCCCGGGCGGCAAGGTGTCGCAGCGGGTCGAGGCAAAGATCGGGCTGCGTGTGCCGGGCAAGGTCGAGATCCTCAACGGGCTGACGGCCGGCGACGTGGTGGTGGTGGCGGGCCAGAACCGGCTGCTGCGGGCCGACGGTCTGCCGATCCGGGTGGTCGACATTGCCGACGGCGCGGCGCGGCCAGGAGCGCGCCCAGCGTCGCTCCCGGCATCGAGTCCCGGTGCCGGCGCGCGCACGCCGGCTGCCTCGGCAGTGTGAGCGCCATGCCAACGAGGGTCGCACGATGAAGCTGTCTGAAACCTCGATCCGCCGGCCGGTGTTCGCCACCGTGATGTCGCTGCTGCTGATCCTGATCGGCGCGGTCTCGGTTTCGCGCCTGCAGGTGCGTGAGTACCCGCGCATCGACGAGCCTGTCGTCAACGTGACCACCCGGCTGACCGGCGCTTCGTCCGAGGTGATCGAATCGCAGGTCACCAAGGTGCTCGAAGACTCGGTCGCCGGCATTGAGGGGGTGGACATCATCACCTCGACTTCGCGCTCCGAGCAGAGCCAGATCACGGTGCGCTTCAAACTCAGCAAGAGCCCCGAAGACGGCGCGGCCGACGTGCGCGACCGCGTGTCGCGCGTGCGCGGGCGCCTGCCGGCGGCGATCGACGAACCGGTCATCTCAAAGGTCGAAGCCGACGCCACGCCGACCATCTGGCTCGCGTTCAGCAGCGAGACCCTGTCGCCGCTGCAGATCACCGACCTGATCAACCGCCTGGTCAAGCCGCGTGTGCAGACGGTGCCCGGCGTGGCCGACGTGCAGATCAACGGCGACCGCAAGTTCTCGATGCGCATCTGGGTTGACCCCGACCGGCTGGCCTCGTACCGCTTGACCGTGCAAGACGTGGAAGACGCGCTGCGCAAGCAGAACCTCGAAGTGCCGGCCGGCCGCATCGAAAGCCAGCAGCGCGAATTCAGCGTCACCGCGCAGACCGACCTCACCACGGCGGCTCAGTTCGGCGACATCGCGATCAAGGCGGCCAACGGCTACACGGTGCGGCTGCGCGAGGTGGCGCGCATCGAAGAGGCGGCGGCCAGTGAACGTTCCAGCGTGCGCCTGAACGGCGTTCCGGCAGTGTCGGTGGGCGTGATCCGCCAGGCCACGGCCAACCCGCTGGAAGTTTCGGAAGGGGTTCGCGCCGCGATGCCCCAGATCCAGCGCGACCTGCCGCCCGGCGTGAAGGTGCAGCAGGCGAACGACAACTCGGTGTTCATCGACCGCTCCATCAAGTCGGTCTACCAGACCATCGGCGAGGCCATCGCGCTGGTGGCGCTGGTGGTGTTCGTATTCCTGCGCACGCTGCGAGCGTCCATCATCCCGCTGGTCACCATTCCGGTCAGCCTGATCGGCGTGTTCGGCATCATGGCGGCGGCCGGTTTCACGATCAACACCTTGACCTTGCTGGCCCTGGTGCTGGCGATCGGGCTGGTGGTGGACGATGCGATCGTGATGCTCGAGAACGTCTTCCGCCACATCGAAGAAGGCATGGAGCCGTTCCAGGCCGCGTTGAAAGGCGCGCGCGAGGTCGGCTTCGCGATCGTCGCGATGACCCTGACCCTGGCCGCGGTCTACGCGCCGCTGGCGTTCGCGCCAGGCCGCACCGGTCGGCTGTTCACCGAATTTGCGCTCACGTTGGCCGGTGCAGTGCTGGTGTCGGGCTTCACCGCGCTGACCCTGACCCCGATGATGTGCAGCAAGCTGCTGCGCCACAACCCGAGCCCGAACGCGTTCGACCGCGGCATGGAGCGCTTTCTGGTGTGGTTGACCGGCCGCTACGAAGTCTCCCTCCGCTTTGCCCTGCGCCAGCGCTGGCTCGTCCTGCTGGTGATGGCGGGCGCCGGCGCCGGCAGTTGGTGGCTGTTCAGCACCGCGAAGAGCGAACTCGCGCCGCTCGAAGATCGCGGTGTGATCCTGGCCACCGTCAACGCACCCGACGGCGCGACCCTGGAATACACCGAGCGCTACATGCGTGCGATCGAGCGCGTGGGCTTGACGTACCCGGAGTTCGATCGGGTGTTCGTCGTGACCGGCAACCCGACCGTGTCGCAGGGGGTGGCGTTTCTGCGCACCACCGATTGGTCGGACCGCTCGCGCACCACGCAGCAACTGGCGCGCGAGCTGCAGCCCAAGTTCGCCGGCCTGCCGGGCGTGACGGCGTTCCCGATCACCCCGCCCTCGCTGGGCCAGGGCTTTCGCGAGCGCTCGATCAATTTTGTGGTCGTCACGTCGGAGTCTTACGACAAGCTGGCCGGCGTGGCCCAGCAGATGCTGGCCGAAATGGCGCGCAACCCCGGCCTGGTGCAGCCCGACATCGACCTGCGCCTGAACAAGCCCGAGATCTTCATCAAGGTCGATCGAGACCGCGCTGCCGATGCCGGCGTGGCGGTGGACCAGGTTGCGCGTGCCATCGAGACCATGCTCGGTGGCCGCAATGTCACGCGCTACAAACGTGATGCCGAGCAGTACGACGTGATCGTGCAGACGCAGGCCAGCGGTCGCACCACGCCGGAAGACATCGAGAAGATCTTCGTGCGCGGCAGCAAGAACGGCGTCGACGCGATGATCCCGCTTTCGGCGCTGGTGTCGGTGCGCGAGTCGGTCAGCCCGCGCGAATTGAATCACTTCAACCAGCGCCGCTCGGTGGCGCTGACGGCCAACCTGGTGCCCGGTTACTCGCTCGGCGAAGGGCTGGACTTCATGGAAGCCACCGCGGCCAAGGTGCTCAAACCTGGCTACGCGACCGAATTGAACGGCGTGTCGCGCGAGTTCCGTTCGTCCAGCGGCGCGCTCGGCCTGGTGTTTGCGCTGGCGCTGCTGTTCATCTTCCTGGTGCTGGCAGCGCAGTTCGAAAGTTTCGTCGATCCGTTCGTGATCATGCTCAGCGTGCCGCTGTCGATGCTCGGTGCGCTGGCGGCGCTGCAGATGTCGGGCGGCACCTTGAACGTGTATTCGCAGATCGGCCTGATCACCCTGGTGGGCCTGATCACCAAACACGGCATCCTGATCGTGGAATTTTCGAACCAGTTGCGCCAGCAGGGCAAGGACACGCTCGAGGCCGTGGTCGCCGCGGCGTCACTGCGCTTGCGGCCGATCCTGATGACGACCGGCGCGATGGTGCTGGGCGCCTTGCCGCTGGCCCTGGCCAGTGGCGCGGGCGCCGAGAGCCGGCGCCAGATCGGCTGGGTCATCGTTGGCGGCATGTCGCTGGGCACGCTGCTGACGATCTTCGTGGTGCCGACCATGTACACGCTGCTCGCGCGCCGCAAGGTGCCGGGCGCGAACGAGACGGTGGCCGATGACGTGGCGCCGGTGGCGCCGGCCCACGGCTGACGCTGCGCGGGCTTCAGCCGCGTGCGCGCATGGCCGAGCGGGCCTGGACGAATTCGAACGCGAACGCCACCGCCTGGGCAATATCGCGCTCGTTGTCGGCGCGTTCCTTGTCGCTGAGGTAGAACGCGAAGTCCACGTCGTGGCGGATGTAGCGTGGCGCGATGCGGTTGAGCGCGACGCAGGCCACATCGGTCAGCAGCTCCTTGTCGCGCAGGTGCGCAAACGCCGAAGCGCCGGCATTCACCGCAACGAACACCGCCTGTTCGTGATGGTTGTGAATGGTGTCGTATTGAGCTGTCATGACCTGCCTCAGCACCGAGTGGGGGTACCGGGCAGTGTGGTCTGTTGCGCAGGGGCTGGATCAGCCGAAATGCGGGCGATCGGCCGCTCAATTCCGGTGTTGCCTCGGGTCGGTGAGGCCGGTCAAAGGAAATCAGCCTAGACCTAGACCTAGAGAAGTGTCTTCTCCACTTCCATCAGCTTGAAGCGTGCCAGCGACAGGTTGGAGCGCTGCTTGTTCAGCAGCACGAACAGAAAGAGCTGCGGGTGCCGGGACAGCGTGCGCATCAGCTGATGGCGCGTGCCGGTGCCCACCGTCACCTCTTCGATGTGGTCGGGCAGCCCCATGCTGCGCGCGGCCAGGCGGTGAGCGCGCAGCACCTGGGCGCTGGCGGCGGCGGCGCGTTCGACGTCGGTGTCTTGATCGCGCTGCTCCTGGGCCACCACGTGGCCGTTGTTCGCGTCGACGATGGCGCAGCACAGAAAGCCGTCGATCCCCACCAGCTCGGCGAGCGAATTGCGCGCGTGCTCGGCGTCGAGCTTGCTACGGGCGTCATCGCTCACCACGATCGGGTTCAGGGCGGTCTCGGCGGCGGTCGGTGCGGCCGGCTTGGCGCCCACGATCAGCGACGATCGCACCGGCGGCAGGCCCAGGTCGGCCACCTTGATCGGAAAATCGTGCACGCCCAGCATGCCCGGCACCGCCGATGGCGACCAGCTCGGCAACTCCTTGACCCGGTTCCACTGGCCCAGCATGGCGTTCCAGACCGACGACGCGCTGGTCAGCGGCTCGTTGAGCACCAGCACCTGCACCTGTTTGGGCCAGGGCACCGCGCTGACCTTGTTGGCGATCCAGACCGCGCTGGGCGGCAGCAGGAACACCAGGTTCGGGCAGCGCCACGTGGGCAGTGCAGTGGCATCACGCAGCGAGGCCAGCAAGCCGTCGATCGCGGTCGGGTCCATCGGGCCGACGATCACGGTCGTCATGTGGCTGCGCTCCATCAGCGCGACCGGGATTTCAGCGTTGTCGCGCCCCGGCACCCGAACATCGGCGTGGTAGATCTTCAGCGTGTCTTCGTGGCGCCGCGCCAAGGTGGTGCGCTCGATCACGGCCAGGGTGCGCAAGGTCGTTTGCTCGCGCAGGTTCAGGCGTTCGATCGGCCGGCCACCGGCGTCGGCGAGCGCCTTGATGACGGAAGTCGCCCACACGCCCAGCGGGTCCAGCACCGTGATCACGCGTGCGGCCGCGTCCATGTCGGCGCGGGTGGAGGCAAAGTGCTCGCGGATCGCGTGCGCCGGCGAGCCGGTGACCACCAGATCGCGCTGGTGGCGGTCGATCAACTGGCCTTCTTCGCTGACGGAAGTGGAGCCGTTTTCCATGATGGTGGTGGCGGCAAAAGGACGCGGCGGTTCACCGGTTGCCCGGCTCTTCTTGCCGAAGGGGTCCAGCACCGATCCCAGGTCGCCAAAAAGAGACGTCAGCATGAAGGGTCCTTTCTTCGGTACAAATTGGCTG
>JANMYQ010000405.1:0-55756 GCA_031382215.1 Methylibium sp. | reverse complement strand
TCGCTGGTGTTCAGGGTGATCTCGGTGCACAGGTTGCTCGAGTGCACCACGCCCACGTGCTGCTGCGGCGAGCGCACGTTGCAGGCATCCTTGAAGGTGATCCAGGGGTGGCCGGTCTCGAACAGCATCGAGAGCATCTTGCGCCACAGGTCGCGCGCCGGCGTCTTCTTGAAGAGCTTGATCTCGCCGCGCTCGCACTTGTCTTCGTAGGCGGTGTAGGCGGTCTCGAAAGCCTTGCCGAACTTGTCGTGCAGGTCGGGGCAGGTGCTGGGCGAGAACAGCGTCCAGTCGCCGCCTTCCATCACGCGCTTCATGAACAGGTCGGGAATCCAGTTCGCGGTATTCATGTCGTGCGTGCGGCGCCGGTCGTCGCCGGTGTTCTTGCGCAGCTCGAGAAACTCTTCCAGGTCGAGGTGCCAGCTTTCAAGATAGGCACACACCGCGCCCTTGCGCTTGCCACCCTGGTTGACGGCCACCGCCGTGTCGTTGACAACCTTGAGGAACGGCACCACGCCCTGGCTCTTGCCGTTGGTGCCCTTGATGTGGCTGCCCAGCGCGCGCACGTTGGTCCAGTCGTTGCCCAATCCGCCGGCAAACTTGGACAGCAGCGCGTTCTCTTTCAGCGCTTCATAGATGCCGTCGAGGTCGTCCGCCACCGTGGTGAGGTAGCAACTCGACAGTTGCGAGCGCTGCGTGCCGGCGTTGAACAGCGTGGGCGTGCTGCTCATGAAGTCGAAGGTCGACAGCACTTCGTAGAACTCGATCGCGCGCGCTTCGCGGTCGATCTCGCCCAGCGCCAGGCCCATGGCCACACGCATGAAAAAAGCCTGCGGCAGTTCGATGCGCTGCTCGTCGATGTGCAGGAAGTAGCGGTCGTACAGGGTCTGCAGGCCGAGGTAGTCGAACTGCAGGTCGCGCTCGGCCTTCAGCGCCGCACCCAGGCGGGCCAGATCGAACTGCATCAGCTTCTCGTCGAGCCGCTCGGCCTGCACGCCCTTCTTGATGAAGCCGGGGAAGTAGTCGGCGTAACGCGCCTGCATGTCGGACTGCAGCACGTCTTCGCCGAGGATTTCGCGCCGGATGGTGTGCTGCAGCAGCCGCGCCGTGGCGCGCGAGTAGCCGGGGTCTTTCTCGATCAGGGTGCGCGCGGCCAGGATGGCGGCCTTGTGCACTTCGTCGATGGGCACGCCGTCGTAGAGGTTGCGCTTGGTCTCGGCCATGATGGGGCCGGGCTGAACGTCGGCACCCAGGCCGGCGCAGGCGGCCTCGAACATGGTCTGCAGGCGCGCCAGGTCGAGCGGCACACGCTGGCCGCCGTCGGTCACCATCAGGGTCGGCTCGGCCGGCGCGCTCGGCCGGCCTTGCCTGGCGCGCTCTTGCGTGCGGCGCTCGCGGTACAGCACATAGGCGCGCGCCACTTCATGGTGGCCGCCGCGCATCAGGCCGAGTTCGACCTGGTCCTGCACGTCTTCGATGTGGAACGTGCCGCCGCCCGGGCGCGAGCGCAGCAAGGCGCGCACGACGGTCTCGGTCAGGCCGTCGACCGTTTCGCGCACGCTGGCCGATGCAGCACCCTGCGTGCCGTGCACGGCCAGGAAGGCCTTCATCAGCGCCACCGCAATCTTGTTCGGCTCGAAGGCCACGACGGCGCCGTTGCGGCGCAAGGTCTGGTAACCCTGATAAGCGGATGCGGCTGCCGCAGCGGGCGCCGCGGGACGCATGGCAGTGACATTGCCGGCGGTCGGAACGGTAACGGTTTGCATGAATTCCCCCTTTGCTTTCTGGTCTGGTTTGTCGGGTCTTGGTTCACTCGCGACATCAAGGGTGTCGCTTCCGGCAGCGGCTTGCCGGTGGACCATCACGGCGGCGCGCGCTGCATCAACAACGGCGTTGGCGGTCCAGCGTCGCGGGCTGCGAAATGGAGTGAAGGGTGCAGGTCATTTTTATCCTCCTGTGCGGCACTGCGCCGCACGCTGATCGGTTCGATGCGTCCCCCGCTGGCTTGGCCGCGAAGGTGGGCTCCGAACCTGCTTCGAACTGACGACCGGTGGGCTTATCCGACCCCTTGGGCCCGACCACTCAGGCTACTTTGGGCCTACTCGGTCAATGTGTCAGCTTCAAGAAGCGAAGCACGAAGGCACACTATATCTGTGGTCTGCGGATCAATCAAGCACTAGATGTAGTGTGTCGAGCAGAAAAGGGCTCGACCGACGAATGAGCCGGCGAATCACCCGCGGGGTACCACGCCGGGTGGGAAGCAGGTGGGCGACCAGCCCAGCGCGTCGATCAATAGGGGCCACTCGAAGCCCGCGCCGGGGTCCTGCTTGCGGCCCGGCGCCACGTGTTCGTGGCCGGCCACATCGGTCACGCCATAGTGCTGCTTGAGTGCCTTCAACAGGGCCACGAGTTCGTCGTACTGCGCGGCCTCGAAGGGCTCGCCCTCCAGTCCTTCGAGTTCAATGCCGACCGAATAATCGTTGCAGCCGGCGCGCCCGCGCCACGACGATATCCCGGCATGCCAGGCACGCTCGTCGCACGACACGAACTGCTGCAGTTCGCCATTGCGGCGCAGCAGAAAATGCGATGACACCTGCAGCCCGCGAATGCGCTCGAAGTACGGGTGCGCGTCGCAGTCGAGGCGGTTGGTGAACAGCCGCTCGATCGCGTCGCCCCCGTACTCGCCGGGCGGCAGGCTGATGGAGTGGATCAGCGCCAGGCTCACCGCCGCACCGGCAGGGCGCGGGCCCTGGTTGGGCGACAGAACATGGTGGGCGCGCTGCCACCAGCCGTCGACCCACGCTTCAGTGTTCGACGGTGGCTTCAATCGCGTTCGTTGCCGAAATCGCCGCCCACGTGAACGCCCAGGCGCGCCATGCGGTAGCGCATCTGCCGCAGCGACAGGCCCAAGCTCGCGCCCGCCGCGGTGCGGTTGAAGCGGTGCCGCTCCAGCGCGCGCTCGAGAATGTCGCGCTCGACCTGGTCGAGATACTCGCCCAGGTCGCTGGGCAACGCCGGCTGCGGCAACGCGGCCGGCCGCGCCAGGCCAGCGTCGACCACGTCCTGGCGGGTGTTCTCGGTGATGAGGTCGAGCTCCTGTGCGGCGCTGTCGGTAAATACCTCGTCGGGCAGGCCGAGGTCGTGCACGTCGATCTCTTCGGTGCCGGTGAGTGCGACCGCACGGTGAAGCAGGTTCTCGAGCTCGCGCACGTTGCCCAGGAACGGGTAGCGCGCCAGGTGCACCAGCGCCTCGCGCGTCAGGCGCGGTGGCGGCGCCACGCCGGCGTCTTTCGCCAGGCGCGCGAGCACACGCTCGCAGATGTCGGGCAGGTCGACCAGCCGCTCGCGCAGCGGCGGCACGCGGATCTGGATCACGTTCAACCGGTAGTAAAGGTCTTGCCTGAAGCGGCCGGACTGCACGTCGGCCCCCAGGTCACGGTGGGTGGCGCTGAGCAGGCGCACGTTGACCGGCAGTTCGCTCACGGCGCCCACGGGCCGCACCAGCCTTTCCTGGATCGCGCGCAGCAGCTTGGACTGCATCGGCAAGGGCAGTTCGCCGATTTCGTCGAGGAACAAGGTGCCGCCGCTGGCGGCCTGGAAGAAGCCCTCGCGGTCTTCGTTCGCGCCGGTGAACGCGCCTTTGCGGTAGCCGAAGAATTCGGCCTCGAGCAACTGCTCTGGAATGGCGCTGCAATTCACCGCGATGAACGGCTGCAGGCTGCGCACGCTCACCTCGTGGATGGCGCGCGCCACCAGTTCCTTGCCGGTGCCTGATTCGCCGTTGACCAGCACCGGCGCCATGCTGCGAGCGACCTTTTCGACCAGGCTGCGCACTTGTTCCATCGCCGCCGAACGGCCCGCCATGCGCGCCAGCGCCTGGCTCACCGGCGCCGCCGGCGCAGCTGCCGGAAGCGGGCGCGGCGCATGGACCACCGGCATTCCAGAGCGCTCAGAGCGCTCTGTGCGTTCCTGGCGTTCCGGGCGTTCCGAGGGCAGGCTGCTTGGGTCCATGGTCGGCACCGCCATACCGCCTCGCCCCAGGGCCGATGAGATGACCGCGCGGAATTGGCGCAGGTCGACCGGTTTGGTCAGGTAGTCGTAGGCGCCGGCCTGCAGCGCCTTCACGGCGTTTTCGGCCGAGCCGTACGCGGTGATGACGATCGCCTTTTCGCGCCGCCCGGTCTCTTCGAGCCAGCGCAGCAGATCCAGCCCGGTGCCGTCGGGCAGGCGCATGTCGGTGATGACGGCGCTGTAGGTGCGGTCCTTCAAGTGCAGCATCGCCTGCTCGACCGTGCCGGCAGTCTCGATGTCGTAGCCCTCGCGAAGAAGCGTCAACTCGTACAAGGTGCGCAGGTCAGGCTCGTCATCGACGACGAGAAGGCTGAAATGCGATGCGTTCGTCAAGTGAACTCTCTCAGGGTGTGGCGTGAACTCGGGCTTCCGGGGCGCTGAGAACACTGCGGCGCATCGCAATGAAGAACTCGTTGCGGTCGATCCCGCCGGCGCGGCGCAGGCGGTAATCGATGCTCGCGCCATAGCGTTCACACAGCTCGCGGCAAATGTACAAGCCCAGTCCGGTGCCGCGGCTGCGCGTTGAAAAGAAAGGTTCGAAAAGGTAACGCTCCACGTCGGCCGGAATTGATGGCCCGTCGCTGGAAACGCTCAGGAACACGCGGGTTTCGTCGCGCGAATCGAGCCGCACTTCGATCGCACCGACGTCGCGGCTGGCGTGGCGGCGCGCGTTGTCGAGCAGGTTCACCAGCACACGCCGCAGGTGTTCGGCGTCGAACAGCGCACCCAGTGCTTCGTCGGGAAGGTGCACGTGCAGCACGCCCTGCTCGCCCGCCACCACGTCGGCCGCCAGCGCCCACTCGCGGCACACCGCGGCGACCTGCGCGGTGGCGTCGATCGGGTGCACGTCTTGCGCCTGGCCGGGCGCCACGGTCATCACGTCGTCGACGATGCGCTTCAGGCGCTCCACGTTCTCGGTCACCATTTGCATCAAACGTTGCTGCCCGGGATCGCGCGCTTCTTCGGCCAGCAACGCGTTGGCTTGCGCGATGGCCGCCAGCGGGTTGCGGATCTCGTGCGCCACGCCAGCCGATACGCGCCCCATCGCGGCGAGTTTTTCCTGCCGGCTGCGCGCCTGCAGGATGCGCACGTCCTCGAGGAACATCACGCAGAACTCCTCGCCCGCCTGGGGCTCCTGGCGGCGCGTGAAGCGGATGCGCACACGCAGGGTGCGGCTGGAGCCGGGCCCGAACTCCAAGGTCACGTCACGGCCCGCTTCGGGCCAGGCGGCGTCGATGAACGCACGCTCGGCGGTCTTGACCAGCGCCTCCCAGGCGGCCACGCCGCGCATCTGGAACGGTGCCGGCCGGCACATGCCGCTGGCCCACAACAGGCGCCGCGCCGCCGGGTTGGCCGCGCGCACCCGGCCGCTGCGATCGACCACCAGCACGCCGTCCTGCATCTCCTCGATCACGAGCCGGTTCAGCTGGGCCTGCAGGCGCGCCAGCTTGAGGCTGCCGCGCGACGTGATCTCTTCGCGCGCCAGGCGCCCGGCCAGTTCGCCCACCAGCACCGTCAGGATGAAGAAGCCGCTGCCGGCCAGCCCGGCCTGCGTCATCAGCACGGTGATGTCGCCGCCCGACAGCGCCGCCAGCCAGGCCGAACCGAGCAAGGCCAATGTCACGCCGGCCACGGCGGCCAACGCCATGGTGCGTGGCGTCAGCACGCCGGCCATCAGCACCGGCATCACCAGCAGCGCCACATAGTTCAGGCTGGTGCCGGGCGCGAGCACGTGCAGCAGCATGAAGCACACCAGGTCGGCACCGATGGTGGCCAGCCACTGCGGGCTGCCCAGCCGGGCCAGCGACTGCGGCCCCGCAGCGCCCCACAGGCGCGGCATCAGCCACATGCTGATGGCCAGCGCCGCGTAGATGATGCTGACCGTGGCGGTCGGCACGCTGGGGCGCACGCCGAACAGCGTGACGACGCCGAGCGTGACCACCAGCGCCACGCCGAGCACGGCGCGGGCGCCGATGAAGGTGCGGTAGAGGCGCGCGAACGTGGTCTGGCCCGAACCTTCGGCAGCCACGCGTTCCCGGGCCGCCAGGCCAGAGCCGCCTTCGGCGCCGTCGGGGTCTTCAGGGTTTTCGGGGCTTTCGGGGCTTTCGGGATAGAGCCAGGAGTCTTGCGCCGTGGGCTTGTCATCGAACTCGCCGCCGCGCGTGCCGAGCCGGTCGTCGATCGACCCGAAGGCTTTGAACCATGACTCATCTGCCGACTGCGCGCGCCGTGCGCCGCGCCGGTCGCTGACGCGGCGCTCGGTCTCGAGCTGCTCGACGCTCCTGGGGCGAGTCACTTGCGGCACATCGCGGCTCGGCGGGGTCGGACCCTCGGGGTTCATTGGTGCACCCGGCGCACTTCGTGCGGACCCGCCATCTCAGGACCCGGGGTTGGCTTGCTCGAAGGCCTTGCGGTGCGCGTCGCCGCAGAACACGCCGCCGCGGCCGGGCAGCGCCTCGTCGCGCGGCAGGTGCAGGCCACAGTGGGCACAACTCAGCATCGGCTTCGGCTCGGGGGCCGATGCCGACGGTGGCTCCTGGGATTTCTGTGAGGGCGGCATACCGCGCTGGCGCAGTGCGCCGCGCACCAGCCACAGCAGCACGATCACGGCCAGCATCAGCAACACGAATCTCATGGCATCGCCCCGTCAAACATTCGGCGCGCGGTGCAGCAGCACCTCGAACACGAAACGCGAACCCACGTAGGCCAGCAACAGCAGCGCCGCACCCGCATAGAGCCAGCGGGTGGCCCGGCGGCCACGCCAGCCGAACAGCTGGCGCCCGCCGAGCAGGCTGGCGAAGACGGCCCAGCCAAGCACCGACAGCACCGTCTTGTGGTCCCAGCGCCAGGGGCTGGCGAACCAGGCCCCGAGCAGGATGGCCGCCGACAGCACGGCAAAACCGGCCCCGACAAACCAGAACGTGAGCCGCTCCAGCCGCAGCAAGGGCAGCCCGGCGCCCGGCGCCACCGCGGCGGCGCGGCCACCCCGCATCAGGCGTTCGGCACGGTTCAACAACACGCCGTGCAGCACCGCGGCGCCGAACAGGGCATAAGACGCGATGCCCAACATCCAGTGCAGCGGCGCCCAGCGCGACGATGCATGCGGCCGCAACTCACCCGGGTAAGCCAGCGCCAGCGCCACCGCCAGCGCGCCCAGGCAGGCCAGCACGCGACGCGCATTGGGCAGCGGCACAAAGCGGCTTTCGACGCCGTAGACCGCAAGTACCAGCCACAAGGTCACCGACAGCGCCGGCGCAAACCCGAAGCGCGCGCCGGTCGTTTCGCTGCCCAGGCCACCGATGTCGAACACGATGGCCACCGCGTGCAGCAGCCACCCCACCAGCAGGGCCATTCGCAAGCGGCCCGCAAAACGCTCTCCCGGCAGCGCCGCGACTCCATAGCCGGCAATCGCCAGCAGGCCGGGCAGGCCCAGCACGTAGGAGGTGGTGATCGCACTGTTCATGTGGGAATCGAACGATAGAATGAAAGCGCGCAGTGTACTTTCGAGCCTGCCCGCTCTGACCCACACCGTGACCCACGCCGTGGCCCACGTCGCGGGCCACTATCGGGCCACTACCAGGCCACCAACGGGCCGCCGTGCAGCCCGCCCCCGACCGACTCACCCCTGAATGGCTTCCACCCTCACCGACCGGCTGAGCCGACTAGTCAAGACGATGCGCGGCCAGGCCCGCATCACCGAAAGCAACGTGCAGGACATGCTGCGCGAAGTGCGCATGGCCTTGCTCGAGGCCGACGTGGCCCTGCCGGTGGTGCGCGACTTCATCGCCCGCGTGAAGGAGCGCGCGCTCGGCGCCGAGGTGGCGGCGTCGCTGTCGCCGGGGCAGATGCTGGTGAGCATCGTGAACCGCGAACTCGCCGCGACCATGGGCGAGGCGGACCCGGTGACCGGGGCCCTCAAGCCCCCTGCAGACATCGACCTCGCCACGCAACCCCCGGCCGTGATCCTGATGGCCGGCCTGCAAGGCGCCGGCAAGACCACCACCACGGCCAAGCTCGCCAAGCACCTGATCGAAAAGCGCAAGAAGAAGGTGCTCACCGTCTCGGCTGACGTGTACCGCCCTGCCGCGATCGAGCAGCTGAAAACGGTGACCAAGCAGGCCGGGGCCGAGTGGTTCCCGTCCCAGCCCAGCGACAAACCGCTGGCCATCGTGCTGGCCGCGCTCGATTACGCGCGCAAGCACTATTTCGACGTGCTGCTGGTCGACACCGCCGGCCGCCTGGCCATCGACGCGGCGCTGATGGCCGAGATCACCGAATTGCACGCCGCGCTCAAGCCGGTGGAGACGCTGTTCGTCGTCGACGCGATGCAGGGCCAGGACGCGATCAACACCGCCAAGGCGTTCAAGGAAGCGCTGCCGCTGACCGGCATCGTGCTCACCAAGATGGACGGCGACTCGCGCGGCGGCGCGGCGCTGTCGGTGCGCCAGATCACCGGGGCGCCGATCAAGTTTGCCGGCGTGTCCGAAAAACTCGACGGGCTGGAGGTGTTCGACGCGCAGCGCCACGCCGGCCGGGTGCTGGGCATGGGCGACATCGTCGCGCTGGTCGAAGAAGTGCAAAAGGGCGTCGACATCGCGGCGGCGCAGAAACTTGCCGACAAGGTCAAGTCCGGCGATGCGTTTGACCTGAACGACTTTCTGGCGCAGATTTCGCAGATGAAGAAGATGGGCGGCTTGTCCGGCCTGATCGACAAGCTGCCGACGCAGATGATGGGCAATGCCGCCCCGCCCGGCCAGGCCGACATGGACCGCGCCGAGCGTGACGTGCGGCGCATGGAGGGCATCATCTGTTCGATGACCCCGCTGGAGCGGCGCAAGCCTGACCTGATCAAGGCCACCCGCAAGCGCCGCATTGCCATGGGCTCGGGCGTGCAGGTGCAAGACGTGAACCGCATGCTCAAGCAGTTCGAGCAGATGCGCGACATGATGAAGAAGATGAAGGGCGGCGGCATGATGAAGATGATGAAGCGCATGGGCGCGATGAAGGGCCTGGGCGGCCCGCGCTGAGCTGGAGACGACATGACGAACTCATCGACGATCGTGGCCGTGCTGGTCGTGCTGCTGCTGGTGCTGGTGGGCTGGTGGCTGCGCAACCGCCGCAACGAAGGCGCAAGTGCCGACAGCAATGGCGACCGGCTCGACACGCTGGCCGCCTGGCCGCCCAAGGTCACGCGCATCCTCACCTCGCAAGAGCGGCTGGCGCACAACACGTTGCTGCGCGCCTTCCCCGACCACCTGATCCTGGCGCAGGTGCCGCTGTCGCGCTTTTTGCGCGTGCCCACGCGTTACTCGCACGCCGAATGGCTGCGCCGCGTGGGCCAGTTGTGCGCCGACCTGGTGGTGTGCGACACGGCCACCCAGCCGCTCGCGGTGATCATCGTCGAGGCCCCGGGCGGCGCACCGTCCGAGCGGGCGCGGCGGCGCCACGAACGCATGTTGCGGGTGCTGAAGGCGGCCGAGGTGCGTTGTTTCGTATGGGTCGAGAACGCCTTGCCGACGGTCGAGATCGCACGCGCTTCGATTCTCGAGTTGCGCATCGAACCCATGCCTGTCACCGGCGCGCTGCCCGCCGCTGCGACGACCACCCCAGCCGAGCCCGCTGCCGTGGCGGCGCCCGTGCTGGGTGCCCCGGGTGCGTTCGACGACACCCGGCGCGACTCGACCCACGGCGGCCCGCTCGACGAAGGCGAACCGCCGCCGACTTGGTACGACGACATGAACTCCGGCCCGACGCCGCTGCAGCCGGCCCGGCCGCTGGAGCCCGGCAAGCGCTGACCGGCAGCGGGGTCAGTTCAGCAGCGTCAGTTCAGAAGGGCAAGCGCGAACTCACGCGCGTCGAAGGTCTGCAAGTCTTCGAGCTTTTCGCCCACGCCGATGAAGTAGACCGGCACCGGCCGCGCCCGCGAGCGCGACCACAGCGCCACAGCCGCGAGCACGCCGCCCTTGGCCGTGCCGTCGAGCTTGGTGATGATGAGGCCGGTGAGTCGCAGCGCTTCGTCGAACAACTGAACCTGGCTCAGCGCGTTCTGGCCGGTGTTGCCGTCCACCACCAGCAGCACCTCGTGCGGTGCGCCGTCCATCGCCTTGCCGATCACGCGGCGGATCTTCTTCAGCTCTTCCATCAAGTGCACCTGGGTGGTCAGGCGCCCGGCGGTGTCGGCAATCACCACGTCGCAACCGCGCGCCTTGCCGGCCACCACCGCGTCGAAGGTCACCGCGGCCGGGTCGCCGCCTTCCTGGCTGACGATCTCGACCTGATTGCGCCCGGCCCACACGGCGAGTTGCTCGCGCGCGGCGGCGCGGAAGGTGTCGGCCGCCGCCAGCAGCACTTTCTTGTTCGCGTCGGCCAGGTGGCGCGTGAGTTTGCCGATGCTGGTGGTCTTGCCGGCACCGTTCACGCCCACGACCATCACCACCGTCGGCGCGTGTTCGCCCACGTTCAGCGCTTGCTGCAGAGGCGCCAGCAACTCGGCCAGCGCGTCGGCCAGCAGCGCCTTCACGGCAGTCGGTTCGGTCGCACCCGCCGCCTTGACGCGGCGCTTCAGGTCGGCCAGCAGGAACTCGGTGGCCTTGACCCCGGCATCGGCCATCAGCAGTGCCGTCTCGAGTTCTTCATACAGCGCGTCGTCGATCTTCGCGCCGGTGAAGACCTGCGCGATGCTGCTGCCGGTCTTGCTGAGGCCGGTGCGCAGGCGGGCGAGCCAGCCACGCCGTTCGGCGTCGGCAGGCGGTGCCACGGCCACCGGGTCGGCTGGCGTGGGCGGCGCGGCGGGAAGAGGCGCTGGAAGTGCCGCAGGAACTGGCGCGGGCACAGGCGCCGTGTCGGCCGGCGGCTTTTTCTTGAAGAAGCTGAACATCGGGAAGCGGTCTCGGGTGCGTGGCCGGCGTGGAGGCGCGAGGCGGCCCATGCCGACGATATAATCTGAGGCTAAGGCGCTTTAGCTCAGTCGGTTAGAGCGACGGAATCATAATCCGCAGGTCCGGGGTTCGAATCCCTGAAGCGCCACCAGATTTCTTCCCTTGGCTGGTGCAGTGTTCGACACTGCTCTGCACTGGCCGGCCGCGACGTAGACAGCCACTGGATGAACACCATGCTTCGCTGTTTCATTGCTGCACTGGTCACCGCGAGCCTCGCCGCTCCGTCGCTGGCCCAGATGCAACGCCAGTTCCCGCAGAGTGCGTTGCGCGGCGAGATGGCTTTCGTCAACCCGCCCGAGGTCAAGCTCAACGGCAATGCGGTGGTGCTGGCGCCCGGCTCGCGCATCCGCGGCCAGAACAACATGATCGAGATGTCCGGCGCGCTCGTCGGCATGAAGCTGTGGGTGCACTACACGGTGGACACGCAGGGCTCGGTGATGGACGTTTGGATCCTGCGCCCCGAGGAACTGGCGAAGAAGCCCTGGCCGGCCAACCGCGCACAAGCCGAAGCCTGGTCGTTCGACCCCACGGCCCAGGCCTGGTCGCGGCCATAGCCGGAGCCCCACGATGAGCCGCAAGGTGTTCATCAAGACCTTCGGCTGCCAGATGAACGAGTACGACTCGGACAAGATGGCCGACGTGCTGCGCGCCGCCGATGGCTACGAGCCCACCACGGACGTGGAGCAGGCCGACCTGATCCTGTTCAACACCTGCTCGGTGCGCGAGAAGGCGCAGGAAAAGGTCTTCAGCGACCTCGGCCGCGTGAAACACCTGAAGGCCAAGGGCGTGCTGATCGGCGTGGGGGGCTGCGTGGCCAGCCAGGAGGGCGCGGCCATCGTCAAGCGCGCGCCGTACGTCGATGTGGTGTTCGGCCCGCAAACCCTGCACCGCCTGCCTGAGCTGCTGGCGCGCCGCCGCGCGCAACAACTGCCGCAAGTCGACATCAGTTTTCCCGAGATCGAGAAATTCGACCACTTGCCGCCGGCCCGCGTGCAGGGCGCGAGTGCGTTCGTGTCCATCATGGAAGGCTGCTCGAAGTACTGCAGCTACTGCGTGGTGCCGTACACGCGCGGCGAAGAAGTGTCGCGCCCGTTCGACGACGTGCTGGCCGAAGTGGCTGGCCTGGCCGAGCAGGGCGTTAAGGAAGTGACCTTGCTGGGGCAGAACGTGAATGCCTATCGCGGTGCGCTGGGCGGCACCGACGACATCGCCGACTTTGCGCTGCTGATTGAATACGTCGCTCAGATCCCGGGTATCGAACGCCTGCGCTACACCACCAGCCACCCGAACGAGTTCACCCAACGGCTGATCAACGTCTACGCCAAGGTGCCCAAGCTGGTGAGCCACCTGCACCTGCCGGTGCAGCACGGCAGCGACCGCATCCTGATGGCGATGAAGCGCGGCTACACCGCGATGGAATACAAGAGCACGGTGCGCAAGCTGCGCGCGGTGCGGCCCGACATCAGCCTGTCGAGCGACTTCATCGTCGGCTTCCCCGGCGAGACCGACGACGATTTCGCCAAGCTGATGAAGCTGATCGACGACGTGGGTTTCGACGCCAGCTTCAGCTTCGTCTACAGCCCGCGCCCGGGCACCCCGGCCGCCGCGCTGCCTGACGCAACCCCGGCGCAAGACAAGCTCAAGCGCCTGCACCACCTTCAATCCGTCATTGACGCCAGCGCCATGCGCATGAGCTTGGCGCGGGTCGGCACGGTCCAGCGCATCCTGGTCGAAGGGCCGTCGCGCAAGGACCCGAACGAGCTGACCGGCAAGACCGAGTGCAACCGTTCGGTCAACTTCAAGGGCCCGCCCCGGCTCATCGGGCAGATCGTGGACGTGACCATCACCGAAGCCAACGCGCACACCTTGCGCGGTGAAGTGCGGCTCGCGATAGAAGACACTGCCGCCGCTTGATGCGGCGGCCCTCAACCCTCAGCGCCCACGCGCGAAGCCGGCCCACCACAAGGCCACGGCACTGCCCAGCACCAGCAGCGCGTAGGTCAGGACTCGACCATCACGTCCGAACACCGCCAGCCCGGCGAGCAGGGCAATGGCCGCGCCGCCGGTCGTCCACAGGCTGAGCGAGACCCAGGCCACCGGCTTCAAGCGACGGCGCCACAGCAACTTGGCCATCGCAGGCGCCAGAACTCCGACGCCGACGGCCGGCGCGAAGAAGTTCAACAGGTGCCAAAGTGTGTCCAGGGGGCCCAAGCGGCGCGCCTTTCTGCAGGGTGGATCGGTGGGCCGGGCTACCCTCTGTCACGTGTTGCGGGCCCCCACAGGAAACTCCCCGCACGCCGAAGTCCCACAACCGGTCCACAAATTTTATAATCGCGGTATGAGCGTTTTCGCCCTGGGCCTGAACCACACCACCGCGCCGGTCGATCTGCGTGGGCGGTTTGCCTTCACGCCTGACCAGTTGGCGCCCACCTTGCAGGCCTTTCGCGGCCGGCTGCAGCGCCCCAGCGAGGTCGCCATCATCTCCACCTGCAACCGCACCGAAGTGTATGTGGGCGATGACCCGACGCAGGTGCTGCCTGCGCTCGACTGGCTGGCCGGCATCGGCCGCGTGCCCAGCCACACCTTGCGTGAACACTCTTATGTGCTCGAGGGCGGCTCGGCGGCGCGCCACGCCTTCCGCGTCGCCAGCGGGCTCGACTCGATGGTGCTGGGCGAGCCGCAGATCCTGGGCCAGTTGAAGCAGGCGGTGCGCGAGGCCGAATCCGCCGGCACCCTGGGCACCACCCTGCACCAGATGTTCCAGCGTTCATTCGCGGTGGCCAAGGAAGTGCGCACCTCCACCGAGATCGGCGCGCACTCCATCAGCATGGCCGCCGCTGCAGTGCGGCTGGCCTCGCAACTGTTCGAAGACCTGAGCGACACCAAGGTGCTGTTCGTCGGCGCCGGCGAGATGATTGAGCTGGTGGCCACGCACTTTGCGGCGCGCAACCCGAAAGCGATGGCGGTGGCCAACCGCACGCTTGAACGCGGCGAGCGGCTGGCTGCGCGCTTCGGCGCCGAGGCGATTCGCCTGGCCGACCTGCCGGCGCGGCTGGGCGAATTCGACGTGGTGATCTCGTGCACGGCCAGCTCGCTGCCCATCATCGGCCTGGGCGCAGTGGAGCGAGCGTTGAAGCTGCGCAAGCACCGCCCGATGTTCATGGTCGACCTGGCCGTGCCGCGCGACATCGAACCCGAGGTCTCGCGCCTGTCGGACATCTACCTCTACACCGTCGATGATCTGTCGACCCTGGTGCAAAGCGCTGGCGAGAAGCGCCAGGCCGCGGTCGAGCAGGCCGAGGCCATCATCGAGACCGGCGTGCAGGGTTTCGTGCACTGGCTCGACCAGCGCGTGTCGGTGCCGCTGATCCAGGCGCTGCACACCCAGGCCGACGATTGGCGCGCCGCCGAGATCGCGCGCGCACGCAAGCTGCTGGCCAAGGGCGAAGACGTGGACACGGTGCTCGAAGCGCTGTCGCGCGGCCTCACGCAGAAGATGTTGCACGGCACCCTGGCCGAACTGCACACGGCCGATGGCGAGCAGCGGGCCGAACTCGCGGCAGTGGTGTCGCGCCTGTTCCTGCGCCAGTCCGCCCGCCGCCAGAGCAACGACAAACATTAGCGACCGCCCCGCCTTTCGAAGGCAGGGCCTGCACGCGCCGAACCGGCGCACGGTGTCCCTGCTCCAGATCGCAGCACCGACATGAAAGACTCCCTCCGCCAACAATTCGAGCGCCTCGCGTTGCGCCTGAACGAGCTCGACGCCACCTTGTCCGACCCGGAGATGGCGTCGGACATGAAGCGCTTCCGCGAGCTGACCCGCGAGCATGCCGAGGTGGCGAGCCTGGTCGAACGCTTTCAACGCTTCGAGCAGCGCGAGCGCGACCTGGCCGCCGCGCGCGGCATGCTCGCCGATCCCGAGATGGCCGAGCTCGCCAAGGACGAAGTCGATGCGGCCCTGGCCGACACCGAACGCCTGCACCTCGAACTGCAGACCGCCCTGCTGCCGCGCGACCCGGACGACACGCGCAATGCCTTCCTCGAAATCCGCGCCGGCACGGGCGGCGACGAATCGGCGCTGTTCGCCGCCGACCTGGCACGCATGTACCTGCGCCACTGCGAGCGCCGCGGCTGGCGCAGCGAGCTGATGTCGGAGAGCGTCTCCGACCTAGGCGGCTACAAGGAAGTGGTGTTCCGCATCGACGGCGACGATGTCTACGCGCACCTGAAGTTCGAGTCGGGCGGGCACCGCGTGCAGCGCGTGCCGACCACCGAGACGCAGGGGCGCATCCACACCAGCGCCTGCACTGTGGCGGTGTTGCCCGAAGCCGACGCGGCCGACGAGGTCAAACTCAACCCGGCCGAGTTGCGCATCGACACCTTCCGCGCCAGCGGCGCCGGTGGCCAGCACGTGAACAAGACCGACAGCGCGATCCGCATCACCCACCTGCCCACCGGCACCGTGGCCGAATGCCAGGACGACCGCTCCCAGCACCGCAACAAGGCCAAGGCGATGGCCGTGCTGGTGGCGCGCCTGCGCGAGAAAGACCGCTCCGAGCGCGCTGCCAAAGAAGCGGCGGCGCGCAAAGGGCTGATCGGCAGTGGCGACCGCAACGACCGCATCCGCACCTACAACTTTCCGCAGGGACGGCTGACCGACCACCGCATCAACCTGACGCTCTACAAGCTCCAGGCCGTGCTCGACGGCGATCTCGACGAAGTGACCGCCGCGCTGCAGGCCGCGCAGTCGGCCGAACAACTGGCGGCGCTGGAAAGCGGCGTGGCGTGACCGAACCGGGTGGCTTGACCGTCGCCGCAGCGCTGGCTCGCGCCAAGGAGCTAGGGGTGGCGCGGCTCGACGCGCAGTTGCTGCTCGCCCACGCGTTGCAGCGCGACCGCAGCTGGTTGCTGGCGCATGACGATGCGACCGTCGCCCCGCAGTTGGTGGCCGCCTTCACCGCCCACTTGGGCCGCCGCGTGGCCGGCGAACCATTGGCCTACCTCGTCGGCGAGAAAGAGTTTCATGGCCTGACGTTGAAAGTGAGTGCTGGCGTTTTGGTGCCACGCCCTGAAACCGAGGGGCTGGTGGACTGGGGCCTGGCGCTGCTGGACGGAGCGCTCGCCGTAGCGGCGCCGGCCCGTGTACTCGACCTGGGCACCGGCAGCGGCGCGATCGCGCTGGCGGTCAAGCACGCCCGCCCGGCGGCGCAGCTTACGGCGCTCGACTTGAGCGCCGACGCGCTGACCATTGCCGCTGCCAATGGGCAGCGCCTCGGCCTGGACGTCGAATTCCATCGCAGCCACTGGTGGGATGCGCTGCCCGGTCGGCGCTTTCACCTGCTGCTCGCCAACCCGCCCTACATCAGGCCCGGCGACCCGCACCTCGCAGCGCTGCAGCATGAGCCGCAGCTTGCGCTGACTGCCGGCGCGAACGGCCTGGAAGCGCTGCAAACCATCGTTACCGGCGCATCCGACCATCTCGAGCCCGGTGGCTGGCTGTTGCTTGAACATGGGCACGACCAGGCTTTGGATGTGCAGGCTCTGCTGCGCCGGCATGGGTTTCAGGATGTGCAGACGCGCAACGACCTCGCCGGGCTGGACCGCTGCACCGGCGCACACCGGTAGTCAGCGCGCTCGCGAACGGGCCCGGGTGAGCGGCCTCGGTGAGCGGCATCTGTGGTGCAAACGCGTCAGGCCTGCCCAGGGCCGCCGTGTTGCCTTCGTGCCAAAGAGCGCATCCTCCCTCAACTGGGGGGTTGGCGGCCATCACGCAAACCACACGGCGGTGGTCGAGCGGCGTACGATGATTTCCAACGTGCTAAGCCCCAAGAGACCAGGAAGCGGCGCACGGCGTTCGCCAAACGCTCCAAGGAGGGTGTCATGCATCGGGCCATTCGACTTCTCGCTGGAATCATCGGCTGGGTCGGCGCGGTGAGCGCCTGGAGCGTCGAAGGGGACGGCCTGACCCCCTGGCCGCGCTGGCAAAGCCGCGTCTCGTTGGGCAGCACCTTGCTGCCATGGCAGCCGAGCCTGGGCCGCGCCGAAGCTGCCGGGCTCAAGGTGGACAGCGTCGGCCTGGTGGGCGACTACTACTTCAGCCGAGCTCTGGTCGGGCATGCCAGCAGCGGCGGGTTCAGAACCACCGGCGGCCTGTTCCATGGCCCGCGCGCACAACTGCCTCAGCTCACACAACTCACCGCCGCAGGGCGGTCACTGGCCGGCGGCGGGGCACTCGCGGCGGACCGGCAACTGCTCGGCGCCGATGGCTCGGGTGGGGACGCGGGCTCCGACGTCGCCACCCTGCCCTACCTCGGCGTGGGCTACTCGGGCCTGTCACTCAAGGGCCGCTGGATCTTCAACGCCGACCTCGGCATGATGGCGCTGAGCCCGGGCAACAGCGTCAAGCTCGGCAAGGTGGTGGGCGGCAGCCAGTCATTGGACGAGTTGCTGCGCGACATGCGCCTGGCGCCGATGATGCAGCTCGGCGTGTCCTACTCGTTCTGACGCCGCTTTCTGCGGCTTTCCGGCTCGCCATCAAGGGGCTTGCGCCTGCAGTTGCTTGACCGACGCCGGTTTGCCGTATAACCACGTTTGCTTCACATCGACCGGCAGAAAACACCATGAACGACGCTCAACAACGCATCGACGAACTCGTCAAGAACCACCGCGTGGTCCTGTTCATGAAGGGCACGGCGCAGTTCCCGCAGTGCGGCTTTTCCGGCCGCGCGGTGCAGATCCTGAAGGCCTGCGGTGTCGGCGACCTGAAGACCTTCAACGTGCTGGAGGATGACGACGTCCGCCAGGGCATCAAGGAATACGCCAACTGGCCGACCATTCCGCAGCTCTACGTGAACGGCGAGTTCGTTGGCGGCTCGGACATCATGACCGAGATGTACCAGGCCGGCGAGTTGCAGCAGGCGCTGGGCGCCAAGGTCTGAGCGGCTTGGGTGCCGCGCGCGCCCGGGTGGTGGTCGGCGTGACCGGCGCCACGGGTGCGGTCTATGCGGTGCGCCTGCTCGAACGGCTGCGCGCTGCCGGCCGCGAGACGCACGTGGTGGTCAGCCCGGCCGGCGTGCTGAACGTGCACCACGAACTGGGCCTGGACCGCAAGGCCCTCGAGGCCCTGGCCGATGTGGCGCACAACCCCGCCGACGTGGGCGCCAGCATCGCCAGCGGTTCGTTCGCCACCGAAGCCATGGTGATCGCACCGTGCTCGATGAAGACGCTGGCGTCGGTGGCGCTGGGCCTGTCGGACAACCTGATCAGCCGTGCCGCCGACGTGACCTTGAAGGAACGCCGCCGCCTGGTGCTGATGGTGCGCGAAACGCCGTTCAACCTGGCTCACCTGCGCAACATGACCTCGGTGACCGAGATGGGCGGCGTGATCTTTCCGCCGCTGCCGGCGTTCTACCACCGGCCGCAGTCGGTCGACGATCTGGTCAACGACACGGTCGAGCGCGTGCTGGCGCTGTTGGGCGTGGATCAGGCCGCGCCAAAGGCGTGGGCGGGGCTTTGATCGCCTCTTTGACTGACCCCGCTCAGGCCGGTTTGTAGTCCCACAGCCGGCGCGTCGCGAACACCGCGTTGGGGTATTCCGCCCGGCCGCGGCTGCCGTTGTATCGGCCCAGGCCCAGGAACAGGTCGCCCTTTTCGATACTCAGGTAGTGGCGCAGGATCACGCAGCCGAAGCGCAGGTTGGTTTGCATGTGGAACAGGCGGCTCACGTCGCCGTCGCCGATCAAGCGGGCCCAGAACGGCATCACCTGCATGTAGCCGCGCGCGCCGACGCTGCTGATGGCGTACTTGCGGAAGCCGCTTTCCACCTGGATCAGCCCGAGCACCAGCGAAGGTTCCAGCCCGGCGCGCTTGCTTTCGTACCAGACGGTCTCGAGAAACTCAACGCGCGTCAGGTGCTCGGCCTTGCGCTTCTTCAGGCGGTTGCTCATCTCGCCCAGCCAGCGCAGGTAGGCCAGGCGAAGCTCCATGGTCTCGAACACCGGCTTCGGTGGCGCGCTGTTGGCAATCGAGGCGGACAAGGCCGAGCGCACCGAGTCGGCCAGCGGTTCCTCGAGCTGCGCGCCGGCGCGGGCCACGCGCGGCAGACCCAGCACGGCGGGACCGAACAGTGCCCCCAGGCACAGGCGCCGCTTGGCTCTCCCGAAGTGGGAGAGGCGTTCCGTCATGGGTTCAGCCGGGCCCGCAAGAAAGGCAGCACCTCGGCCAGTGGCAACGCTGTGGCTTGCGCGTCGCGGCGGCCCTGGTACTCGACCTTGCCTTCTTTCAGGCCGCGGTCAGAGAGCACCACGCGGTGCGGCACGCCGACCAGTTCCCAATCGGCAAACATCGCGCCGGGGCGTTCGCCGCGGTTGTCCAGCATCACGTCGACGCCGAGCGCAGCCAGTTCGTCGTGCAGTTGGTCGGCTGCCGCCTGCACGTCGGCCGAGCGTTCGTAGCCGATCGGGCAAAGCACCACGGTGAACGGCGCCAGCGCCTGCGGCCAGACGATGCCGCGATCGTCGTGGCACTGTTCGATGGCCGCGCCCAGAATTCGCGTGACGCCGATGCCGTAACAGCCCATCTCCAGCAGCGCCGGCTTGCCGTGCTCGTTCAGGAAGGTGGCGTTCATCGCCTCGCTGTACTTGGTGCCGAGGTAGAACACGTGGCCGACTTCGATGCCGCGCTGGATGGCCAGCACGCCCTTGCCGTCGGGCGACGGGTCGCCCTCGACCACGTTGCGGATGTCGGCCACCCGATCGGGCTCGGGCAGGTCACGGCCCCAGTTCACGCCGGTGAAGTGGAAGTCGGCCTCGTTGGCGCCGCAGATGAAGTCGCTCATCAGCGCCACGGTGCGATCGGCGATGACCTTGACGGACTGGCGGGTACCTATCGGCCCCAGGTAACCCGGCTTGCAGCCGAAGTGCCTGTCGATCTCTGCGGCGGTGGCGAAGCGGAAGCCTTCTTTCAGACCCGGCACCTTGCCGGCCTTGATTTCGTTCAGCGAGTGGTCGCCGCGCACCAGCAGCAGCCACACGGTTGTTTTGCTCGCGGCGCCGCTGGCATCGAGTTCATCGGTGGCCAGCACCAGCGACTTCACGGTGTTCTGCAGGGGCACACCGAGCAGTTCAGCCACGGCCTCACAGGTGCTCTTGGCCGGCGTAGCAGTCTTGACCATCACGTGCGCCGCACTCGCCCGTGCCTTCAACAGCGGCAACGCCTCGGCCAGTTCGATGTTGGCCGCGTAGTCGGAATCGGGGCAGTAGACGATCGCGTCTTCGCCCGTCTCGGCGATCACCTGGAACTCGTGCGAGCGGTCACCGCCGATGGCGCCGGTGTCGGCAGCCACGGCGCGAAACGTCAAGCCCATGCGTTCAAAGATGCGCACATAGGCCGCGTACATGACTTCGTAGCTCTTGCCTGCGGACTCGGCGTCCCGATCGAATGAATATGCGTCCTTCATCGTGAACTCGCGCCCACGCATCACGCCGAAGCGCGGCCGGCGCTCGTCGCGGAATTTGGTCTGGATGTGGTAGAAATTTCTCGGCAGCGCGCGGTAGCTGCGCAGTTCCTGGCGCGCGATGTCGGTGATGACTTCTTCGCTGGTCGGCTGGATCACGAAGTCGCGCTCGTGCCGGTCTTTCACACGCAGCAACTCCGGGCCATATTTCTGAAAGCGGCCCGACTCCTGCCACAACTCAGCCGGCTGCACCACCGGCATCAGCAACTCGACGGCGCCAGCGCGGTTCATCTCTTCGCGGATGATGCCTTCCACCTTGCGGATCACCCGCAAACCCATCGGCATGTAGCTGTAGATGCCGGCGCCCAGCCGCTTGATGAAGCCGGCCCGCATCATGAGCTTGTGACTGGTGACTTCTGCGTCCGCGGGGGCTTCTTTCAGGGTCGAGATGAAGAACTGGTTGGCTTTCATGGAAGGCAGGTCGGCGGTGCGGCAGTGCGGCGTGTCGGGCGACTGTAGGCAACCAAGGGGGTTGCTTCCTGTCACGCCAGTGCAATAATGAAATCAACGACAGAATCGAGGTTGATTATGCTCGACCGTGAAGGGTTCAGACCCAACGTCGGCATCGTCCTGCTCAACCAGAGAAACCAGGTGTTCTGGGGCAAACGGATTCGTACCCATTCCTGGCAGTTCCCGCAAGGGGGCATCAAATACGGCGAGACGCCTGAGCAGGCGATGTTCCGCGAACTCCACGAGGAAGTGGGGCTCAAGGCCGAACATGTGCGCATCGTTGCGCGCACGCGCGACTGGCTGCGCTACGAAGTGCCAGACCATTTCATCCGCCGTGACGCGCGCGGTCATTACCGCGGGCAAAAGCAGATCTGGTTCCTGCTCCAGTTGGTCGGCCACGACAGCGACATGAACCTGCGTGCCACCGACCACCCCGAGTTCGACGCATGGCGCTGGAACGAGTACTGGATCCCGCTTGAGGTTGTGATCGAATTCAAGCGCGACGTCTACCAGATGGCGCTGACCGAACTGGCTCGCTTTCTGCCGCGCGGCACACATTACAACCGCTACCTGCGCTCTGGAATGCGGCCTCATCATCAAGACGATGGCATGGAGCGCAATCACCACGGGCGGGAAATCGCAGTGGGCGGCGTGGGTGGCCAAGGGCCGAACGGCGCTACCACCTCACCTGTCGATCCGCTCGCCGAGGGGCTGTGACGCGCCGGCCCCGGGGGGTCAGGTGAGCACCAGATTGTCGCGGTGGATCATCTCGGGTTCGCCGGTGAAACCGAGCAGCTTCTCGAACTCGCGCGATGCCTTGCGCGCAATCAGGCGCGCTTCACTGCTGCCGTAGTTCGCCAGGCCGCGGCCCAGCTCGATACCGTCGGGCGCCAGCACGGCGATCACGTCGCCGCGATGGAATTCACCCTGCACCTCGGTGATGCCGATGGGCAGCAGGCTCTTGCCCTGTTGCCGGACCTTGGTCACCGCACCTTCGTCGATGATGACGGCGCCGCGCAACTGCAGGTGGTCGGCCATCCACTGTTTGCGCGCTGCCATCTTCTGGGTCGGCGCAATCAGCGCGGTGCCGATGGCTTCGCCGGCCGCCAGGCGGATCAGCACATCGGGCTCGCGGCCCCAGGCGATCACGGTTGATGCGCCGCTGCGGGCCGCGCGCTTGGCGGCCAGGATCTTCGTCAGCATGCCGCCCCGGCCGATGCTGCTGCCGGCACCGCCCGCCATGCGCTCGAGCTCGGGCGCTCCGGCCTGCGCCTCGTCGACAAAGCGCGCCTTCGGGTCCTTGCGCGGGTCGGCGGTGTACAGGCCGCGCTGATCGGTCAGGATCACCATCGCGTCGGCTTCAATCAGGTTGGCCACCAGCGCGCCCAGGGTGTCGTTGTCGCCGAACTTGATCTCGTCGTTGACGACCGTGTCGTTTTCGTTGATGACGGGTATGACCTTCAGCGTCAAGAGTGTCAGCAAGGTCGAGCGGGCGTTGAGATAGCGCTCGCGGTCGGCCAGGTCGGCGTGCGTCAGCAGAACCTGGGCGCTGCCCATGCCATGTTCACGCAGCTTGGTCTCGTAGACATGCGCCAGCCCCATCTGGCCGACCGCAGCGGCGGCCTGCAGTTCGTGCAACTCCTTCGGGCGCTTGGTCCAGCCGAGCCGCTTCATGCCTTCGGCAATGGCGCCGCTGGACACCATCACCACCTCGCGACCTTCGCGCGCCAGCACCGCCATCTGGCGGCACCAGTTGTCCACCGCCTGCTCGTCGACACCGCGGCCCTCGTTTGTCACCAGGCTGGAGCCGACCTTGACGACGATCCGGCGGGCGATCTTCAAGGCATCGGTCATGGCGCGGCTCCCGCATCGACCGAGACAAAGCGCGGGTCGGGATCGTCCGGCAGCACGTTCTTCAGCTTGGCCACGTGCTGGTAGACGGCGCGGATCAAGGGTTCGCAGCCTTCGCGCGTAAGCGCAGAGATCTCGAACACCGGGCCTTTCCACTTGAAGCGCCTGACGAAGTCCTTGACACGTTTGTCGCGTTCTTCGGTCGGCACCATGTCGAGCTTGTTCAGCACCAGCCAGCGCGGCTTGTCGTGCAGCGCCGGGTCGTACTTCTTCAGTTCGCTGACGATGGCTTTGGCCTGAGCGACTGGGTCGACCGCATCATCGAACGGTGCGAAGTCGACCACATGCAGCAGCAGGTGCGTGCGCTGCAGGTGACGCAGAAACTGGTGTCCCAGGCCTGCACCCTCCGACGCGCCTTCGATCAGACCGGGAATGTCGGCCACGACAAAGCTCTGCTCTGGCGCCACGCGCACCACGCCCAGGTTGGGGTGCAAGGTGGTGAATGGATAGTCGGCAATCTTGGGGCGCGCGTTCGAGACGGCTGCGATGAGGGTGGACTTGCCAGCGTTGGGCATGCCCAGCAAACCGACGTCGGCCAGCACGCGCAGTTCGAGCTTGAGCTTCTTCTGCTCGCCGGGCCAGCCGGGCGTCTTCTGGCGCGGCGCGCGATTGGTGCTGGTCTTGAAGTGCAGGTTGCCGAAGCCGCCGTCGCCGCCCTTGACGATCAACACCTTTTCGTCGGGCACCAGCAGTTCGGCGATGACTTCGTCGGTCTCGAAGTCCTTGATGATCGTGCCCATCGGCATGCGCAAAACGATGTCGTCGGCCGCCGCGCCGTACTGGTCGGAACCGCGCCCGTTTTCGCCGCTGCGGGCTTCGTGCCGGCGGGCGTAGCGGAAGTCGATCAAGGTGTTCAGGTTGCGATCGCCCACGGCGAACACGCTCCCGCCGCGTCCACCGTCGCCCCCGTTGGGACCGCCGAACGGAATGAACTTCTCGCGCCGAAAGCTCATGCAGCCGTTGCCACCACTGCCGGCAATCACGTCGATGGTCGCTTCGTCAACGAATTTCATGCTGTCGTTGCGCTCGCTTGAAATGACAAAGCCCCGACGAGCGGGGCTTCAGTGCTGGCCTTCGCAAAGCGCGCCGCTACGAGCGACGCCCGGGCTCAGGCGGATTTGACGCTGACCGTCTGCCGGTTGCGCGGCCCCTTGATGGCGAAACTCACTTCGCCGTCAACCAGTGCGAACAGTGTGTGATCCCGTCCGATGCCCACGTTCGTGCCGGCATGGAACTTGGTGCCGCGCTGGCGCACGATGATCGCACCGGCCGGAATGTTCTGCCCGCCGAACGCCTTGACGCCGAGCATCTTGGGTTGCGAATCGCGGCCGTTGCGTGTGGAACCGCCGCCCTTTTTCTGTGCCATGGTGAAACTCCTGCCTTGGACTTTGAATTATGCGTTCACAGCGCTGATTTCCAGTTCGGTGAAAGTCTGCCGATGACCTTGCCGCTTCTGGTAGTGCTTGCGCCGCCGCATCTTGAAGATGCGCACCTTGTCGTGCTTGCCTTGAGCCACGACGGTGGCCACCACGGTGGCGCCGGTGACCAAGGGAGTCCCGACCTTCAACTCGGCGCCGGCGCCAACGGCCAGCACTTGGTCGATCGTGATCTCTTGGCCAACGTCCGCAGCAATCTGTTCGACCTTGATCTTTTCGCCGGCGGCAACCTTGTATTGTTTGCCCCCGGTCTTGATGACCGCGTACATATCAGCCCTTTCGATGTAAACGCCCGCTGCGATTCTTGCCCTGAATTTCACCAGGGCCATCACCAGGATGCGCAGAGCCTCACAGTCTACCATGGCCGAGCCGCCTGTTGGCATATCGCACCGAAACATGGGCGGCACAGGCACGACAGGGCCTCGGCTTGGCTGTTGCTTGTGCCTGGTTTCTATAATCGCAATGAGTCAACCGAGCCCAGCGTGCAACCAACCCCTTCGACCTCAGCACCCCCCGCCTTCAGTGCTGCTGCGCTCATGGCATCGGACATGAAGGAAGTCGATGCGGTGATTCAGCGCCGGCTGGCTTCCGATGTGGCGATGATCAATCAGATCGCGCAGTACATCATCGGCGCGGGCGGCAAGCGCATCCGGCCGATGTTGGTGCTCTTGTTCTCCAGCGCACTCGGCTTCGCCGGGCGCGAGCGCTTCGAGTTGGCGGCCACGGTCGAGTTCATCCACACGGCCACCCTGCTTCACGACGACGTGGTGGACGAGTCCGCGCTGCGCCGTGGCCGGCAGACCGCCAATGCACGCTTCGGCAACGCGGCGAGCGTGCTGGTGGGCGACTTTGTCTATTCGCGGGCGTTCCAGATGATGGTGTCGGTGAACCGCATGCGCGTGCTGGAGGTGCTTGCGGATGCGACCAACGTCATCGCGGAGGGCGAGGTCCTTCAGCTCATGAACATGCACGACCCCGACCTCGCGGTCGACGACTACCTGCGGGTGATCCGGTTCAAGACGGCCAAGCTGTTCGAGGCCAGCGCCCGGCTCGGGGCCGTTCTGGCCGAGTCGCCGCCCGAAATTGAAGAGTCCTGCGCAGCCTATGGTCGGTCGCTGGGCACGGCCTTCCAGCTCGTCGATGACCTGCTCGACTACGAAGGCGCGACCGCCCAGCTTGGCAAGAACGTCGGCGACGATCTCCGCGAAGGAAAGCCCACGCTGCCGCTGCTGCTGGCCATGGAGCGCGGCTCGGCGCCGGAACGTGAGTTGATCCGCCACGCAATCCAGCACGGTGAAGTGGCACGCCTGTCGGAGATCGTGCAGATCGTGCGGCACACCGGCGCGTTGGAGGCGACGCGCGCCGCTGCCCGAGCCGAGGCCGACAAGGCGAGCCGGTGCCTCGACCTGATCAGTCCATCGACCTACCGGGACGCTCTGCTAGAATCTTGCGTTCGGTCGGTCGAGCGCTCTTCGTGACTCGGTTCGACTAAGGATCCGGCCTTCGGCCGCGACCCAAATATCGGGGTGTAGCTTAGCCTGGTAGAGCGCTACGTTCGGGACGTAGAGGCCGGAGGTTCGAATCCTCTCACCCCGACCAGATTTGCATCAGCTTGTTTCCTGGCCGAACGCTTGGCCGCCGCTGCGAGGGCACGACGTGAATTGTTGGCGCCGCGGGTTTGGCACGAGCGTTTACAGCATGGAATGAATCGGCGATGATGGTCTGGTTTTTCTCAACTTGAACTGAATCCTCGAAACGTGGACACATTGGCGGAAGCTCCACAATCGGCCCTCTCCGGCGTTGCGAGGGTTCTTGTTCATGCCGGAAAGCTGGGTGCCAAGGCCGCCGAAGACCTGGTGCGCGGAGCCAAGGAACGGCGCGTCAGCTTTATCTCGGCGGTCATCTCGGCGGGCGCTGTCTCGCCGGCGGATCTGGCCCACACCTTGTCGAATGCGCTGGCCTTGCCTGTGCTCGACCTCAACGCGGTCGACGTGCAACGCCTGCCGCGCAACATCATCGACCCCAAGCTGTCGGCCCAGTACCAGGTGCTGGTGCTCGGCAAGCGCGGCAACCGGGTGTTCATCGGCGGTGCCGATCCGACCGACCAGGAAGCGGTCGAACGCATCAAATTCGCCACCCAGTTGTCGCCCGAGTGGGTGATCGTTGAACACGAAAAGCTCGCGAAGATCCTCGAGACCAACGGCGCCAGTGCCGCAGAGGCGATCGAATCGCTGAGTTCGGGCGACTTCGAGTTCGACGTCACCGCACCTCAGGAAGCAGCCGATACCGGCCAGGGAGACGTGGAAGACGCGCCGGTGGTGCGCTTTCTTCAGAAGATGCTGATCGACGCGATCAACGCGCGCGCCTCCGACCTGCACTTCGAACCGTACGAGTACCACTACCGCGTGCGCTTCCGGATCGACGGCGAACTGCGCGAGATCACGCAGCCCCCGATTGCCATCAAGGACAAGCTGGCCTCGCGCATCAAGGTGATTTCGCGTCTCGACATTGCCGAAAAGCGCGTCCCGCAAGACGGCCGCATGAAGCTCAAGTTCGGGTCCAAGGCGATCGACTTCCGCGTCAGCACCTTACCGACCCTGTTCGGCGAGAAGATCGTCGTTCGCATCCTGGACCCATCGAGCGCCAAGCTCGGCATCGAAGCGCTGGGCTACGAAAAGATCGAGAAGGAGCGCTTGCTCAAGGTCATCTACCGCCCCTATGGCATGGTGCTCGTCACCGGCCCCACCGGCAGCGGCAAGACCGTGTCGCTCTACACCTGCCTGAACATCCTGAACCAGCCCGGGGTGAACATCGCCACGGTCGAAGACCCGGCTGAAATCAACCTGCCGGGCATCAACCAGGTCAACGTGAACGACAAGGCGGGCATGACCTTCGCCGTCGCGCTGAAGTCCTTCCTGCGCCAGGACCCGGACATCATCATGGTCGGCGAAATCCGCGACCTTGAAACCGCCGACATCGCGATCAAGGCCGCCCAGACCGGCCACATGGTCATGTCCACGCTGCACACCAACGACGCACCATCTACCCTGACCCGCTTGTTGAACATGGGCGTGGCACCGTTCAACATCGCCTCCAGCGTGCTGCTGATCACGGCCCAGCGCCTGGCGCGCAAGCTGTGCGAAAACTGCAAGACGCAGGCCGACTACCCGCGTGAAGCCATGCTCAAGGCAGGCTTCAAGGACGACGAACTCGATGGCAGCTGGAAGCCCTATCGTTCGGTTGGCTGCTCGTCGTGCAGCAACGGGTACAAGGGCCGCGTGGGCATCTACCAGGTCATGCCCATCAGCGAAGAGATCCAGCGCCTCATCCTTGCCGAAGGCACTGTCATCGACATTGCCGAGCAGGCCCAGCGCGAAGGCGTCCGCGACCTGCGCCAGTCGGGCCTGATCAAGGTTCGGGCCGGCGTCACCACACTTGAAGAAGTGATCTCGGTGACGAACGAATAGCCAGCAACATTCACAGGGACGAGGATCAGCTTCCTCGAAAGGCAATATGGCGACTGCAACGGCCGCAAAAAACACCCGAGAAATGCTCTTCGACTGGGAGGGCAAGGACAAGAACGGCAAACTCGTCCGAGGTGAAATGCGCGCCGGAGGCGAAGCCATGCTCAACGCCAGCCTGCGGCGCCAGGGCATCCTCGTCACCAAGGTGAAAAAGCGCCGCCTGAGCGGTGGCAAGTCGATCAAGCAGAAAGACATCGCCGTCTTCACGCGCCAGCTTGCCACGATGATGCGCGCCGGTGTGCCGCTGATCCAGTCGTTCGACATCGTCGCCCGCGGCAGCTCCAACCCGCGCATGACGCGCATGCTCAACGACATCCGCTCCGACGTGGAAACCGGCACCAGCCTGTCGTCCGCGTTCCGCAAGCATCCGCTGTACTTCGACGCGCTGTACTGCAACCTGGTCGAAGCCGGCGAAGCCGGCGGTATCCTGGAAGCCCTGCTCGATCGCCTGGCGATCTACCAGGAAAAGACGATGGCGATCAAGAACAAGATCAAGTCCGCGTTGATCTACCCTGTGGCCGTGCTGGTGGTGGCTTTCGTGGTGCTGGCGGTGATCATGATCTTCGTCATTCCGGCGTTCAAGGAAGTGTTTTCTTCCTTCGGTGCCGACCTGCCGGCGCCCACGCTGATCGTGATCGCGATGTCGGAGTTCTTCGTCAGTTACTGGTACCTGATCTTCCTGGTGATCTTCGGCGGAGGCTATGTCTTCTTCGAATCGTGGAAGCGCTCGGTCAAGATGCAGAAGATGATGGACCGGCTGCTGCTGCGCGTGCCGGTGTTCGGTGAACTGGTCCGCAAGTCTGCGATCGCGCGCTGGACCCGCACTTTGTCGACCATGTTCGCCGCCGGCGTTCCGCTGGTCGAGGCGCTCGACTCGGTCGGCGGCGCTTCCGGCAACGCCGTCTACCAGGAAGCGACCGAGCAAATCCAGAAGGACGTGTCCACCGGCTCGGCCCTGACCACGTCGATGCAGACCACCGGCGTGTTCCCGGTGATGGTGGTGCAGATGTGCGCCATCGGCGAAGAATCGGGCTCGCTCGATCAGATGCTGGGCAAGGCGGCGGAGTTCTATGAAGACGAGGTCGATGAAGCCGTCAAGGGCCTGTCCAGCCTGATGGAGCCGTTCATCATCGTGATCCTGGGTGTGCTGATCGGCGGCATCGTCGTGTCGATGTACCTGCCGATCTTCAAGCTCGGTCAAGTCGTCTGATCCCCGCGCCGATGGACGCACAGCTCGTCGGAGCGCTGCTGTCTCCGGTCGTTCTGGCGTTGCTGGGCCTGTGCATCGGCAGCTTCCTGAATGTCGTGATCCACCGGCTGCCGCTGATGCTTGAGCGCGGCTGGAAGGCCGACAGCGCGGAGATGCTGGGCATCACGATCGAAGCGAGCGAGGCCAGCGAACCGATCACGCTGTCGAAACCGCGCTCGCGCTGCCCGTCGTGCAGCCACCCGATTGCCTGGTACGAGAACATCCCGGTCGCCAGCTACCTCTGGCTGCGCGGCAAGTGCTCGGCCTGCAAGGTGGCGATTTCGCCGCGCTATCCACTGATCGAAGTGCTGACCGGCGCACTGTTCGCCGCGATCGGCTGGCGCTTCGGCGCCACCCCCATTGCGCTGCTGTGGTGCGGCTTTGCGGCCGTGCTGGTGGCGCTGGCCGGCATCGACTGGGACACCACCCTGCTGCCCGACAACCTGACCCTGCCGCTGCTGTGGGCCGGCCTCGTGGCCAGTGCACTGGGCTGGACGATTCCGCTCAGCGACGCCTTGTGGGGTGCCGTCGCCGGCTACCTGTCGCTGTGGTCGGTCTACTGGCTCTTCAAGCTCACCACCGGCAAGGAGGGCATGGGCTTCGGTGACTTCAAGTTGCTCGCCGCACTGGGCGCCTGGCTCGGTCTGAAGATGGTGTTGCCAGTCGTGTTGGCGGCGTCAATCCTGGGCGCCGTCGTCGGCATCGGAATGAAGATGGCCAGCACCTTGCGGGAAGGCCGCTATGTGCCCTTCGGCCCGTTCCTGGCCGGCGCCGGACTGGTGGTGCTGCTGGCGGGCCAGGCACGCGTGCTCGGGTGGCTGGGATGGGCCTGATCGAACGCAGATGTCGGCAGGCGCGCGCCTTCGCATCGGGTTGACCGGCGGCATCGGCAGCGGCAAGAGCACGGTGGCCCGGCTGCTGGCTGGCCACGGCGCCGCGGTGATCGACACCGACGCCATTGCACGCGAACTGAGCTTGCCCGGGGGTGCGGCGATCGAACCGATCCGCCGGGCTTTCGGCGCCGAGTTCATAGACGCCGCCGGCGCGCTGGATCGCGCACGCATGCGTGCGCTGGCCTTCTCTGACCCGGCGGCCAAACAGCGGCTCGAGGCCATCCTTCACCCGCTGATCGGCATTGAGACTGAAAACCAGGCCACTGCGGCCACCGAGCGGGTGCTGGTGTTCGACGTGCCGCTGCTGGCCGAGTCGCCCCGCTGGCGCACCCAGGTCCACAAGGTGGTCGTGATCGACTGCCGCGAAGCGACCCAGATCGATCGCGTCGTCGCGCGCTCGGGCTGGACACCGCGGGCCGTGCAGGCGGTCATCACCCAGCAAGCCGCCCGACCGGTGCGCCGCGCCTGTGCCGACGCCGTGATCTTCAACGACGGCCTCTCGCTGGATGCATTGGCCCAGCACGTTCAGGCCCTCGCGGCGCACTGGTTCGGTCCGAACGGCTGAAACCCGCGCCAGCGGGTTGCGAAAGTGGCGCTGTGGAACAATCTTTTGCTTGTTGCCCCTGCGAAGCTCTCCACGCCTGGCCCCTTGATCCGCTACGAATTCCCGTTCAACGAAAGTATCCGCACCCTGCTGCGGCTGGAGCACCTGTTCGACCGGCTCGGCCAACTGGTGGTGCGCGACCCTGCGCTCGACCACCACCACGCGCTCGTCACGCTGTTCGAGATCATGGACGTGGCGGCCCGCGCCGACCTGAAGTCCGACCTGTTGAAAGACCTCGAGCGCCAACGTCTGCGCCTGAGCGGCTACCGCGACAACCCTTCCGTGTCGCAAGCCGCGCTGAACGAGGTGACGGGACGCATCGACGCCACATTCCGGGCCCTGAACCAGATGCCCGGCAAGGCCGGCGCCGCGCTGACGGCCAACGAGTGGCTGATGAGCATCCGCAGCCGCATCAGCATTCCCGGCGGCACCTGCGGCTTCGACCTGCCGGCCTATTACGCCTGGCAGCAGTTCGACGCTCAGCGCCGCCGAGCCGACCTGCTGCAGTGGGCGGCCTCGCTGATGCCGCTGGCCGACGCGTTGCGCCTGCTGCTGGGCTTGTTGCGTGACTCGGGCGCGCCCCACCCGGTGATGGCAGTGGCAGGCCTGTACCAGCAAAGCCTGCCGCCCGGCCGCACCTGCCAGTTGCTGCGCCTGCGCCTGAAAGACGTGCCCGACCTGGTGCCCGAGATCAGTGGCCACCGGCTGATGGTGTCGGTGCGACTGATGACGCAGGACGCCGAGGGGCGCCTCAAGCACAGCACTGCGGACACGCCGATGGAGTTGACGCTGTGTCTTTGAACGCCGTGTCTTTGAACGCTGTGACCTTGAAGTCTGCGAGCTTGCCGTCATGACTGACCCGAACGCCTTTCCCGCCCGCACCGTCAAGTGCCCCGGCTGCGGCGGCCCGAGCGCGTACGCGCCGAACAACCCGTACCGCCCCTTCTGCAGCGCACGCTGCAAGAACAACGACTTCGGCGCCTGGGCCAGCGAAAGCTACAGCGTCGCCGCCAAGCCCGAGCCGGAGGACGATCCGGAAGAGCAGGCGCCTGGCGCCAAGAACTGACGTCATCGAAGCGACGGCAGACGCGCTGCCGCCGTGCAGCACGCCTAGGGCCGCACGGCCGGCGTCTCGATCAGCATGCCGCGCGCGCGCTCGGCCAGAAACAGCTCCAGTTCCACCAGCTCTGGCGCGCCGTAGGCAAACGGTTCGGCGCGCACGCCGGTCATGCAATTGCGAAGGCGCCGCTGCAGCGAGCCCAGACCCTGCCACTCGAGCCGGTAGATGGGATAGCCGGTCGGGTGCGCCTGCGGGATCGGGCTGCTGCCCAGGCGCCGGCCCGCCAGCTCGTCGTGGCATTGGACGCACGACAGGTTCAACTGGCCCAGGCGCTGCTCGAAGAGCTTGCGGCCGCGTTCGCGGAAGGGCACCAGCCGGGCGTCCGCGTCGGGCGCGATCGGCAACCCGCGCGACTGGTGGGCGACGTGGCTTTCCAGGCCGAGCAAGTCGGCACTCTCGGCCGCCAGCGGCTCGCCCTGCTGGCGCTCCTGCCGGCAGCGGTTGATGCGCTGCGCCAGATCGACGGGACGGCGCAACGCCACATCGTAGGCAGGGTAGCGCGCCGCCACGCCACTCATGCTGGTCTTCGCGTCGCCGTGGCACGAAGCACACGAGCGGTCGGCGCGACCGGCCTTCTGGTTCCAGAGCTCCTCGCCCGCAGCCACCCACAGCAGGCCCGGATTGAGGGTGTCGTCACGCTGCATCGCCTGCGTCTGCGGGCTCATGAAGTCGAAGCCGGAGCGCCGCTCGTCAGGCGGGGCTGCGGTGGCCGGTGCGCCGACCATGGTCGCAAAGGCCGCGCCCACGAGCACCGCGCAGGCCAGCGCGCCAACGCGCGCGCAGGCCTTCATGTCACGCCGATCGCCACCGTCTCGGTCTGCGCAAAGCCGTTGTCGCCTTCCCAGGTGAAGCTCAGGCTGCCGCTCTCCTGCGCGATCGTCGAGAAGGCGATGTAGGGGTTGGCGGCCACCGCAGAGAACAGCTCGGCGCGAAACACCAGCTCACCGTTGTAGCGGCACGAGAAGCGCCGGATGATGTCGCGCGGCCGAACCTTGCCTTCTGCATCGACGCGAAAGCCGCTTTCCATCGGGTGCGCGATCAGCGTGCGGATCTCCACCACCTCGCCGCGTCGCGCGGTCTTGGGGCTCGTGATCAGGGTGCGTGCCACGGCTTCACTCCACGCACGCGGCCAAGGTCACGACCACGTCGATCGTGTGCGACCAGAGCGAGCCATCGCTCATCTTCGCCACCGCCACGAGCTGCTGCGACGTCGCCAGGCGAATCCGCGACGCCACCACCGCGCGACCGGCGCGCGGCCCGAGAAAGAAGTTCGCCACCTCGCGCTGCGGGTTGCGCTCGTTGAAGACCGCGATGCTGACCACGTGGTCGGCCGCGCTCATCGGGCTGTCGACCGTGACCGTCATCGGCACGGTGTTGCCGTTCTCGACCAGTGGCGCCACGTCGAGCGTCACGCGGCCGGCGCGCGGCGCCCCACCGCCGGTGTAGGCCTGGATCGCTGCGGTCAGTTCTTGCTGCGTGGCGGTGGCCGGGCGCACCAGCAGGGCCGCGCCGGCCAGCAGCCAGCGGCGGCGGTCACGCCGGGTCGGGGCCGTCGGCCGGCCTTCGCCCGTGCGCACGTTCGTCGCTCGTGCGTTCGTCATTCGCGCAAGGTGGCCAGGAAAGCCACCACGTCCTCGACCTGCTGGCCGCTCAGCAGCGGCTTGTCGCGCCACGCCGCGCCAACGCGCGTCAGGCCATCGACGCGGTGGTACGACGGCATGATCGTGGCCGGGTTCAAGCGCCGCGCGTCGGCAATGCGCAGGCGCAACTGGCCGGTCGACCAGCGCGAGCCAGCGCCCGCCAGGTCGGGCGCGAGGTTGCCCTGGAAGCGCTCTTCGGGCAGCGGCCCGGTGTGGCAGAGCAGGCACAGGCCCACTTGCCGGTTCGCGACGATCGCGCGCCCGCGTTGCGCGTCGCCCGGTGTGTCACCCAGCGGTTGCGATATCGCGTCGCCCTGAACCGCCCATTCACCGGGCGCCACGGCCGGCTGCTGTGCCGCCGCGGGCGCGAGCGCGAGCGCGTTGAGCGCAGCGGCGAGTGCCAAGGCGACGGGCCCTCCCCGCATCCCGAGTCCCGCCTCAAGCCTTCTTCAGGCTGTGGTTCTTCAGCGGCAGGTCGCGAATGCGCTTGCCGGTGGCGGCAAAGATCGCGTTCAGCACCGCCGGCGCCGCCACCGCGATGGTCGGCTCGCCGACACCGCCCCAGAATCCGCCCGAGGGCATGACGATGGTCTCGACCGCCGGCATCTGGTCCATGCGCAGCACCGGGTAGGTGTTGAAGTTCTCCTGCTCGATGCGCCCGCCTTTGACGGTGCACTCGCCGAACAGCGCCGCCGACAGGCCGTAGACGAACGAGCCTTCGACCTGCGCCTCGATCTGCTGCGGGTTGACCGCGTGCCCCGGGTCGGTGGCCGCGACGATGCGGTGGATCTTCAGCACGCCGTCGTCGCTCACCGACACCTCGGCGCACGCCGCCACATAACTGCCGAAGCCCATGATCTGCGCCAGCCCGCGGTGCACGCCGTTGGGCGCCGGCTTGTCCCATCCGACACGTTCGGCCACCGCGTTGAGCACCGCCAGGTGCTTGGGCGACTTGGCCATCAGCTTGCGCCTCAGCGCGAGCGGGTCCTGCTTGGTGGCGTGCGCCACCTCGTCGAGAAAACATTCGACGTAGATCGCGTTCTGGTTCAGGTTCACGCCGCGCCAGAATCCCGGCGGCACGTGCGGGTTGCGCATCGCGTGGTCGATCGTCAGGTTCGGCACCGCATAGCCGAACGCGCCTTCAGCACCGCCCGGGCTCAGGCCCTGAAACACCACCGGGTCGCGCCCGTCCTTGATGTTCTGCGGGAAAATCCCAGCCACGATCGACTGGCCCGAGATGCGCATGTGCAGGCCGTCGAGGTTGCCGTCCTTGTCGATCGCAGCGCTGAGCTTGCCCTGCGTCACCGGGTGGTAGCGGCCGTGCAGCATGTCTTCTTCGCGCGACCAGATCAGCTTGACCGGCGTGCCCGGCATGTCCTTGGCGATGGCGACCGCTTGGCGGACCCAGTCGTGTACCGCACCGCGCCGGCCGAAGCCGCCACCCAGGTGCAGCTTGTAGACCTCGCACTTGTTGGGCGGCATGCCGGCCGCCTCGGACGCCGCGGCGAGTGCGGCCTCGCCGTTCTGGGTCGGCGTCCAGACCTCGCAGCGCTCGGGCGTCCAGCGTGCTGTGGCGTTCATCGTCTCCATCGTCGCGTGGTTCTGGAACGGGTACGAGTAGACCGCCTGCACCGTGCGCGCCGCCGCGCCGAGCGACTTCGCGGCATCGCCGTTCTGGTTGCCGACCACCGCGTCCGGCGCGTCCAGCCCGGCCTTGAGCACCGCGGCGATGCTGGCGCTGGAGACCTGCGCGTTCGGGCCTTCGTCCCATTCGATCTTCAGCGCATCGAGCGCGGTCTTGGCGTGCCACCAGGTGTCGGCCACCACGGCCACGGCGCTGTCGCCGACGCGCACGATCTTCTTCACGCCCGGCCGGCCAGCAATCGACGCAGAATCGACGCTCTTCACTTTGCCGCCGAACACCGGGCAGTCCTTGATCGCGGCGTTCAGCAGCCCGGGCAGTTGCAGGTCCATGCCATAGATCTGCGCGCCGGTGGTCTTGTCCACCGTGTCCAGGCGCTTCATGCGCTTGCCGATGAGCTTCCAGTCCTTCGGGTCTTTCAGCTTCACGTCACTCGGCGCCGCGAGCTTTCCGGCCGCGGTGGCGACCTTGCCATAGCTGGTGCTGCGGCCCGACGGGGTGTGCGTGATCACGCTGTTGGCCGCCCGGCATTCGGCCGCCGGCACCTTCCACTCGTCGGCCGCGGCCTGCACCAGCATCATGCGTGCAGCCGCGCCGCCCTTGCGCACGTATTCGTGCGACTCGCGGATGCCGCGGCTGCCGCCGGTCGAGAAGTTGCCCCACACGCGGTTGCGCGCCAGGTTCTGGCCCGGCGTGGGGTACTCGGTGATCAGCTTGGTCCAGTCGCACTCGAGCTCTTCGGCCACCATCTGCGCCAGGCCGGTCAAGGTGCCTTGCCCCATCTCGGAGCGGGCGATGCGCACGCACACCGTGTCGTCGGGCTTGACCACCACCCAGGCGTTGACCTCGGGCGACTGCGGCGCGCCCTGTGCGACGGCGTGGCCGGCAAAGGGCACATGAAATCCGACCATCAGTCCGCCGGCCGAGGTGGCCGAGGCGGCGAGAAGCTTGCGACGCGTGAGCGTGGCGGTGAGCGTTGTGGACGCAATCTGGGCGATCGTCATGGCGTGCTCCTGTTCAGACCGCGTCAGACCTGCGGGGCCGGGCCACCACTGGCCACCAGCTTGATCGCCGCACGAATGCGGTTGTAGGTGCCACAGCGGCAGATGTTGCTCATCGCCGCGTCGATGTCGGCGTCGGTCGGCTTCGGCTTGGCCTTGAGCAGCGCCACCGCGGCCATGATCATGCCGCTCTGGCAGAAGCCGCATTGCGGCACGTCAAGCGCGGCCCAGGCCATTTGCACCGGGTGCGATCCGTCGGGCGACAGGCCTTCGATGGTGACAATTTTTTCGTTCGCGCCGACCGTTGACAGCGGCCGCACGCAGGAGCGCGTGGGCACGCCGTCGATGTGCACGGTGCAGGCGCCGCATTGCGCAACACCGCAGCCATATTTCGTACCGGTCAAGCCGATCTGTTCACGAATCACCCACAGCAGCGGCGTGTCCGCCTCGGCCTGAAATTCGCGCAACTTGCCGTTGACGTTGAGGCTTGCCATCTCGAAGGTCTCCTGTCCGGTTCATCGGGGCTTCAGCTTTCGCGGGGCGAAGCGTAGCAGCGATGCGGGGCACGGGTCGAGTTCGGGCAATCACCCTCTCTTGGGTCCGGTCGTTGTTCTGTCAGGCGGGTCAGGCGGACTTGGCTTCGCGGGTCTTCAGCTCGCGCAGCATGGTCGCGCGCATCACGAACTTCTGCACCCGGCCGGCCGCGGTGACCGGGAAGGCCGCGACGAAACGGATCGGGCCCGGCACCTGCTCGGCATCGCCCTTGGTGCGGCAGAAAGCGCGGATCTCTTCGGCCGAGGCCGAAGCACCCGGCGCCAGCACGATCCACGCGCACAGGTCTTCGCCGCGGCTCCCATCGGGCACGCCGAAGACCTGCACGTCCTGCACCTTGGGGTGGCGCCGAACCAGCGCTTCCACCTCTTCGGGACACACCAGTTCATTGCCGCGCGCCACCCGGTCGCTGACCCGGCCGACCACGCGACAGTAGCCTTCGGCGTCCAGCGTGGCCAGGTCGCCGGTGCGCATCCAGCCGCTGGCGTCGAAAGCCTCGCGGGTGCGCCGGGGGTCTTCCCAATAACTGCGCATCACGGCGTAGCCGCGCACGCACAACTCGCCCAGGCGACCGATTGGCACGATGCGGTCGTCGCGGTCGATGATCTTGACCTCGATGTTCGGGTGCACCCGGCCGACCGTGCTCACGCGCAGCTCCAGCGGATCGTCGACGTCGGTCTGGAACGTGACCGGCCCGGCCTCGGTCATGCCGTAGACCACCGTCAGCTCGTCCAGGCTCAACAAGCCGACCGCACGCTCCAGCGTGTCGGCCGGGCAAGGCGCGCCAGCCACGATGCCGGTGCGCAGGCTGCTGGTGTCGTACTCGGGCAGCTCGGGGTGGTTCAGCAGAGCCTCGAACAACGCTGGCCCGCCGTGCAGCACGGTGCAGCGGTGGCGCGACACCGCATCGAGCGTGCTCAGGGGGTCGAAGTCCGGCGCCGGGAACACCATCGTCGCGCCGGTCGCCACGCAGGTCAGCACGCCCAGCACCAGGCCCAGGCTCTGGTGCAGCGGCCCGGCGATGCACAGCTTGTCGCCTTCGCCGATCTGCAGGGCCCGGGCCGCATAACGCGCGTTGTTGACGATGCTGAAGTGCGACAGCGCCACTGCCTTGGGCGCCCCGGTGGTGCCGCCGGTGAACTGCAGGCTCACGGCATCGTCGGGGTCCAGCGCCGCGGCCAGCGCCGGCAGGCGGCGTGTGCCGTTCGGGCCGGCGCGGCGCAGAAAGTCGGAGAAGCGCTCAGCACGTGCCGGCACCAGCCCCTCACCGAGAACGATCACATGCTTCAAGTGTGGCAGGCGCTGCGATCCGAGCACCGGCTTGTCGCCCGGCTGATCGAGCTCGGGCGCGAGCACGCGCAATTGCCCGAGGTGGTTGCCGGCTTGCATCGTGCGCGCCACGATCAGCACGCGGCAGCGCACCTTGTTCAGCGCAAATTCCATCTCGGTGCTGCGGTAGGCCGGGTTCAGGTTGACGAGCACCGCGCCGATGCGCGCCGCGCCGAACTGCACCAGCAGCCACTCGCGCCGGTTCGGCGCGCACACGCCGATGCGGTTGCCGCGCCGGATGCCCAAGGCCAGCAGCGCCGCGGCGACCTCATCGGACTGTCGCTGCAGGTCTTTCCAGGTGAGCACCTCGCGGTCGGCGCTGAAGATGGCTGCGGCGCGCGTGCCGTGGGATGCCACGACTTCGTCGAGCGCTTGCGGAACGGTCACGAAACGCAGCGGGTCTTCTGTGGCGCCGGACACATAAGACAGGTTGCCGCGCGGCCGACGACGCTCGGCTGCGTCCGCGGCGGGCGAACTCATCCGCCGCGGGTCGGGCGGATTGTTTGAGTCATCGTGCACGGCAGACATGGCTTTTCCATCGTAGCGCTTCAGCCTGGAGCGCCGGCCGCCGCCGAGGCACAAACAGCGCAGCGTGCTGTGCAGCGCTTGCACTGATGGTGGCAAAACGTGACATTCGCACACCCTGCCGAGACGAGACCCCAAGAGCCGACATCACACCCGTGCGCGGGCTGGGCGGGCCGGCGCGTTGCAAAACCTCTACGCCGGCTCCGCACGAGTGCAGCATTGTTGGATTTTTTTACACGCATCCCCCGAAATGGGGGGGGACCCCCCGGTTCGATGCCGTGAGAATGCCGCTTGGCGGGTGCATCGGGTGATTGCGTGCAGTCGGCATATTCGGGTTCGAATATGCGTCGAACAGAGCCGCGCACCGGAGCGGATTCTTGGGGCAACAGGATCACCGCGAGTTTCTCGGTACGGTGCGGCAGAACGCGAGGCTGGGGAAAACAGTGTTGAAGAACAAGATCAAGGCGCTGCTGGGTTCGCTGGTCGTGGTGGCAACACCATTCGTCCAGGCTCAGGGCGCCCCTTTTGTTTGCGACGCCACGGCTTACAGCATCGCCACCGGGCAATTGGCCACGGCCGCTTACAGCACGACCACCGGAATCGTTTCTGCCGAAATACCTCTGGGCACGCCCTGGACATCCGGCGTCGCGCCGGCCGTCAATTCGCTGGGCTACAACTACCAAGACAATTATCTCTACGCGGTGGCGCGCAGTTCGGGCGGCGCCGGCCTTCAGCAGCTGATCCGAATCGGCAGCGCCGGTGCTGGCGCAGCGGTGGTGGTGGCCAATATCACCGGCTTGAACCCTGCCTCACCGAATTTGCAGACGGCAGCCGCGGTCGTCGTGGAAACCCCCGCGGGCCCACGCTTCTACATTGCCGGCGAAAACGGCTCGGCGCCGTACTCGACGCAGTTGTATGAAATCAACCTGACCACCGGTGCCGCCACCACCATCGGCGGGCCGGTGCCCTACCGGGTTTTCGACCTGGCCGTGCGCCCCACCGACGGAAAGGTTTTGTTCGTCGCGAGCAGCCTGGCAGCGCCCGACTTCACCATTTACCAATGGGATACCAACACCGGCCTCACGGCCCCGTATTCCACCTATACCGGCCCGACGCCGAGCAACGCGGGTGGCATCGTATTTTCGCGTGACGGCCGATTCATGCTGATCCGCGACCTGAACAATCTCAATTGGTTGACCATCGACATGGCCACCGGCACGTCGAGCGTGGGGGCCGCCGTTCCGGCCACCCCCGAACACGACGCCGCGTCGTGCGCACCGCAAACCGTGAATCTCGGCCTGGCCAAGGCCAATCCGGCGAGTTTTGCGGTCGGCGTGCCGGCCAATTACTCGCTGACCATCAGCAACAGCGTGGGCGCGGTCACGTCGCCGGCCACCATCATCGTCAACGACAAACTGCCGCCCAACTTTGCCTACAACAGCGCCGCGCCGGGCGCTGGCGCCACCGCGGCTGCGTGCGTTGCTTCGGGCACGCTGGCAGCCGGGCTGAACCTGGTCTGCACCGTCACCACGCCGGCCGGCATCACCGGCGGGGCCTCGGCGTCGTTCACGATCAACGTCACACCGCTGGCCGCGGCGGCCGGGGTGGCCAGCGTCAACAAGGCCGCGGTCGATCCGGGCGGCGGCACACCGCCGCCCACCGTGCCCGAAGCCTGCGTTGCCACGGGCACACCGGCCGGTTGTGCCGTGACACCGCCGCTGACGCCGCCTGCAACACCGCCCGCCGACATGAGCGTGACGCTGGGCGCCAGCACGCCCACGGTGGTTCGCCCGGGCCAGGCCTTCGCCGCGCTGACGCTGACCTGCAGCAACGCCGCCGGTGGCAGCGCCGCGCTGGCCGCCACTTGCGTGCCCACGGCGAGTGCCGGCACGGTGAGCAACGTGGTGTGCACGCCGGTCTCGGGCAGCACGGTGGCTGCGGGCGCCAGCATCGCCTGCACTTACGACTACGCAGCTCCGGGCACCCAGGGCGGGGCCGACGAACCGACCACCGCCGTCACCTTCACCGGCACCACCGGCGCCAGCAACGACAGCAACGCGGCCAACAACGTCGCGACCCTGGTGGCCACGCTGATCGACGCGCTGACCGACGCCGACAGCAAACCCGGCGGCAGCACCGCGCAGACCAGCAACGTGGCCACCAACGACCAGTTCCCGGTCGGCTCCGTCTTCAGTGTGTTACCCGGTGGCACCTGCACCAACGCCAGCGTCAGCGCGGCCGGCATCGCCACCTACGACACGGCGGCGGCGGGCAACTGCAGCGTCAACTACCAAGTGTGCGCCCCGGCACCCAACGCCGCCACCTGCGATACCGCCACACTCACCGTGACCAGTGCCTCGGCCGACATGACGCCGGCCTTCACCGGCCTGCCCGCCGTCAGCGCACCGGGCAGCACGGTGGCCGGCAGCATCGTCTGCACCAATGCCGGCCCGGCGGCTGCGGCCAACGCAAGCTGCAGCAGCACGGCGGTGGACAGCAGCGGCGCCGCCGTGCCCGTCACGGTCGGTCTGTGCACCGCCTCCAGCGGCAGCGCCGCCAGCCTGCCCGCCGGGGCCTCGCTGACCTGCGCGATCAGCTATCTCACCCCCGGCACACCCGGTGGCAGCGACACCGCTCCGGTGGCCGTGACCTTGACCGGCACCACCGGCGCCACCAACGACACCAACGGCGGCACCACGGCCGGCGGCAACAACAGCACCGCCGCCACGGTGGCCATCATCGACGCCGTCAATGACAGCACCAGCGCGCCGCCCGGCAGCATCGGCCAGACCAGCAACGTCGCCACCAACGACCAGTTCCCGCCCGGCTCGACCTTCACCGTGCAGCCCGGCGGCACCTGCGCTGCGGCCAGCGTCAGCGCCACCGGCACAGCCACCTTCAACGTGCCGGCCGCCGGCACCTGCACCGTCAACTACCAGGTCTGTGCACCGGCGCCGAACGCCGCCACCTGCGACACGGCGACCTTGACCGTCACGGCCGTCGCCACCGTTTCCGACATGTCGCCGGCCTTCAGCGGCCTGCCGGTCGTCAGCGCGCCGGGTTCGGTGGTGAGCGGCAGCCTGGTCTGCAGCAACGTCGGCCTGGTCGCGGCCACCGCGGCCACTTGCGCGGCGACCGCGGCGGACAGCAGCAGCGCGCCGGTGGTATTGACCGTCGGTGCCTGCGTCGCCTCTGCCGGCAGCGCGGCGAGCTTGCCGGTCGGCGCGACCCTGACCTGCGCCGTCACCTACACCACACCGGGCACTGCCGGTGGCACCAACACCACGCCGGTGGCCGTCACCCTGACCGGCATCACCGGCGCCACGAACGACAGCAACGCCGGCAACAACAGCACCACCGCGAGCGTGGCGATCATCGACGCTTTGAACGACACCGCCAGCGCGCCGTTCGGCAGCGGTGGCACGCTCAACCTGCTGGCCAACGACACGCTCGGTGCCGCTGCGGCCGCGGCCGGCGCGGGCGGCAACGTCACGGTCACCCTCACACCCATCACGCCCTTGCCGGCCGGCATCACGCTGAACCCGGCCACCGGCGTGTTGAGCATCGCCCCCGGCACGCCGGCCGGCACCTACCCGGTCTCGTACCAGATCTGCAGCAACCCGGCCCAGACCCCGGCGCAGTGCGACACCGCCACCGCCACGATCACCGTGCTCGGCAAGGTCGACGTGCTCAAGTCGGTGGGCGTGCCGCTGCAGACCGGCGCCACCCGCTTCGAGCTGCCCTACGTCGTGGTGATCGGCAACGCCGGCCCGGCCGGCAGCACCGTCTTCAACGTACAGGCCGACGAAAACCTCACCAGCACCTTCGGCGCCGCCACCACGATCGCCATCAAACCCGGCAGCTACAGCGCCGTCGCGACCGGTGGCACAGGCGGCACCTGCACCGCCAATGCCGCCTTCAACGGCACCAGCAACACCCGCCTGCTGGCCGGCACCGACGACCTGGCCGGTGGCCAACGCTGCACCGTTCGCTTCACCGTGGCCGTGACCTTTGCCGCCGGCGCGGTGCCGAGCACGCCGCTGGTCAACAGCGTGTACGCCTCGGCCGTGGCCGACGACACCACCCCCAACCCCGGCTACACCTACCCCGGCGGCACCCCCACGCCGCCGCCGGTGGCCAGCAGCACCGACGTGTCCACCGCCGGCACCACGCCACCGGCCGGCAGCCCGCCCGGCACGCCGCCGGCCCCGCCGCCCCTGCCGCCCACGCCGGGCAGCGACCCGCCGACCCCGACCGTGGTCACCCTGGTGGCGCAACAACTCGGTGCGGCCAAACGGGTGATCAGCGTGGTGGCCAGCGGCACATCGACCACAGCGGCCTACAGCGTGATCTACGAAGTCACCGTGGCCAACACCGGCACGGTGCCGGCCACGAACGTGCAGATCGCCGAGAACCTGTCGGCCACCTTCCCGCCGCCAGCCAGCGTCACGTCCGTCAGCGGCCTGATCAACTCGGCCCGCGTGGGTGCGACGGCAGCGCAGTGCGCGCTGAACCCCGCTTTCAGCCTGGGCAACAGCAACCTGATGAGCGGCCAGACATCGCTCGACGCCGCCCAATCGTGCAGCTTCCGCTTCACCGTGGTGTTCGCACCGAACGGCGCCACCGGCCCGTTCAACAACACCGCGATCGTCAGCAGCTACCCGGCCCCGGCCACCACGCCGGGCGGCACGCCGGCCGGCCCGCCGATCGCGACCGACCGCTCCGACAGCGGCACCAACCCGAGCGGCACCAACCCCGGCGCCCCCGGCGACACCGGCGGCAGCGACGACCCCACGCCGCTGGCCCTGCCCGGCGCGATCAGCGGCTCGGTGTGGAACGACGCCGGCAACGCCACTGGCGGCAACCGGATTCGCGATGCTGGCGAAAACGGCCTGTCCGGCTTCACCGTCGAGGTGCTGTACGCGCCCGGCACGGTGGTCGGCGGCACCAACATCGGCGGGCAGATCGTGCTCACCGCCGCCGGCACGCCAGCCACCGCGTTGACCGATGCGAACGGCAACTACAGCGTGCCCGGCGTGCCCGAAGGCAACTACCAGATCCGCTTCCGCGCGCCTGGCGTGGCGGCAGGCACGGCCGGGCCGGTGATCGGCATCCCGGTCAACGGCGAGAACAACAACCCGCAACCCAATTCGCAGCTCGACCTGCCGACCCGCAGCTTGCTGGTCAGCGTGGTGGCCGGCACCTTGCTGCCACAGCAAAGTTTGCCGGTGGACCCGAGCGGCGTGGTGTACGACAGCACGTCGCGCCTGCCCATCGGCGGCGCGCGCGTCGAGCTGCTGGGCCCGGCCGGCACAGCGCTGCCCGCCGCCTGCCTGTTGCCGGGCCAGCAAGGCCAGTTCACCGCTGGCATCGGCGCGACGACCGGCTCCTACCGCTTCGACCTGCTGACCGGCGCCGACCCGGCCTGCCCGGCCGGTGTCACTGCCTACACGATCCGCGTGACCCCGCCGGCCGGTTACGGCACGCCGCCGTCGCGCGCCATTCCGCCGAGCGCGCCGCTGGCAAGCCAGGGCGGCGCCACTTACGCCGTGGTGCCGCAAGCCACTGCACCGGCACAGGGCCAGCCGACCACTTACCACCTCGTCATCAGCCTCGGCGCGGGCAGCGCGCTGGTGATCCACAACCACATTCCGCTCGACCCGAATGTGGTCGCCGAGTTGCTGCTGCAGAAGGCTGCTGACAAGACCCAGGTCGAGATCGGCGACTCGCTGCAGTACCGCATCCGCGTGCGCAACCCGAACGCGCTCGCCGTGCTCGGCGTGCGCGTGGTCGATACCCTGCCGCTCGGCTTCAGCATGATTGCCGGCAGCGCCACCCTGCAACTTGGCGCGGCCAACATCACGCGAATTGCCGACACCGCGATCACCGGTTTCCCCGGCCCCAAGCTGATCTTCACGGTCGGCCTGATGGCAGCCAACAGCGAGGCCTTCATCACCTACCGCGTGCGCCTGGGCGTCGGCGCCGACAAGGGCAGCGGCGTGAACGTGGCGTATGTCGAAGCCGGCCCGACGCGCTCGGGCGCGGCCAGCGCCGGCGTGAAGGTCAGCGGCGGCGTGTTCAGCGCCGAGGCCTGCGTGATCGGCAAGGTCTACGTCGACTGCAACCAGAACAAGGTGCAAGACAACGGCGAACCCGGCATCCCCGGCATGCGCCTGTACATGGAAGACGGCACCAACGTGACCACCGACGAGAACGGCCAGTACAGCCTGTGCGGCGTGCGCGCGATCACCCACGTGCTGAAGATCGACCCGCAGTCGGCACCGGTCGGCGCGCGCTTCGGCGTCACGTCCAGCCGCAACGCGGGCGACCCCGAGAGCCTCTTCATCGACCTGAAGAACGGCGAGTTGCACCGCGCCGACTTCCGCGAGCAGAGTTGCTTCCCGAAGGTGCTGGAGCAGGTCACCCAGCGCCGCAAGCTGGGCCCGGTCTACGTGCCGCAGAAGCAGGACGGCAAGGACGAACCCTGGGGCATCCAGTTCAACAGCGACCAGCACAAGCTGGACCGCACGCCCGCGGCCCGGCCTGGCAACGAGGGGGGCCGGTGATGCGAGCCCTCTTCACCCCCACCGCCGCGCGCGCGTTGCTGGTCGCCGCGTTTGCCTCCATCGGCCTGCCCGCCCACGCGCAGGACGAAGCCAAGGCGATCGACCCCGCCGACGCGGTGATCGAGAACCAGGCGACCAGCGGCGTGGCCTTCCGCCGCATCGACGGCGTGCCGCTGAGCAGCGAGAACAGCAACCTGCCCTTCGCTGCCGATGAGGGCCTGTGGCGCCGCAGCAAGGGCCTGCCCGAAGGCACGAAGCTGCTGATGTCGGTCAGCGCCGCGAAGGCACCGGCCGACGGCAAGACCGCGCTGCGCTTGCGCATCAAGGCCTTCGACGCAGCCGGCAACGAACTGACCGCGATCGAAGGCGCGCCGCTGCGCGTTCGCCTAGAAACCACGCTCGGCCGCTTCCAGATCCCCGGCGTGCCATCGACGCCGGGCAACTTCACCACCGGCACGGCACCCGGCGCCCAGTTGACGACCACGCCCACCGGCCAGCCCGTCACCGAACTCGCCGCGGTGGAGTTGCTGCTCGACAGCAACGGCCAGGCCAGCGTGTTCCTGATGGCACCGGTGACGCCGGGCGACGCGGTGCTGCGCGCCTCCAGTGGCGCCGTCGGCGTGCAGGGCGAGATCAGCTTCGTGCCCGACCTGCGCCCGCTGATCGCGGTGGGCATCGTCGAAGGCGCGATCAACTTCAGCAAGGTCAAGAAAACCGACCCGAGCGCGCCAACCTTGACCGACGGCGAGTTCGAAGAATCGCTGCGCCACTGGAGCAAGACCAACGACGCCGGTGACCGCACCTTGGCCGGCCGCGCCGCGCTGTTCGTCAAGGGCACAATCAAGGGCGAGTACCTGCTCACCGCCGCCGCCGACAGCGACAAGCTCACGCGCGAAAAACTGTTCCGCGACGTCGACCCGAACGCGTTCTATCCGATCTACGGCGACGCCAGCATCAAGGAGTACGACGCGCAGAGCAAGAGCCGCGTCTACGTGCGCATCGACAAGGACAAGAGCTACCTGCTCTACGGCGACTACACCACCGCCAGCAACGACGCCGGCAACCGGCTGGCCAGCTACAGCCGCACCTTGACCGGCGCGAAGTGGCACTACGAGAACCAGACGGTCAAGGTCAACGCCTACGCCGCGCGCGACCTCACGCGCAACCTCGTCGACGAACAACCCGGCCGCGGCATCAGCGGGCCGTATGCGCTGGGCCGGCCGAACGCGATCGTCAACTCCGAGACGGTGGAGCTGATCGTGCGCGACCGCAACGCGCCGGCCATCGTGCTGAAGCGTCAGACGCTGACCCGTTATGCCGACTACGACTTCGAGCCCTTCAGCGGCCGCCTGCTGTTCCGCCAGCCGGTGCCCAGCGTCGACGAGAACCTGAACCCGGTCAGCATCCGCGTCGCCTACGAAGTGGAAGAAGGCAGCGAGAAACACTGGGTCGGCGGTCTCGACGCGAAAGTGAAGCTGGGCGAGGAGCTGGCCGTCGGCGGCAGCTACGCCGAAGACCGCAATCCGGCCGCGCCGTATCGCATTGCCGGCGTCAACGCCGAACTGAAGCTGGGCACGCAGACCTACATCGTCGCCGAGGTGGCGCAGAGCAAGGGCAACCAGTACGTCAACCAGGCGCTCGCCGCGTTCGCCGGTGCGGCGCCGATCGACCAGACCGGCCGCGCCGGGCGCATCGAGATGCGCCACGACGGCGAGGCGTTGAAGGCGCGCGCGTATGTGGCCAAGTCGGGCTCGACCTTCCAGAACCCGAGCGCCAGCCTCGCGCCGGGCCGCCAGGAAGCGGGCGTGCGCGGCGACTATCCCATCAACGAAACGGTCAGCGCGAACGCCGAACTGCTGCAGACCAAGGACAACAGCGGCACCGTCACCGACGGGGCGAACCGCAATGCGGCGAGCGTCGGCGCCGGCATCAAGCTGAGCGATCGTTTCAAGCTCGATATCAGCGTCAACCGCGTCAATGAAAACCAGGTCGCCGGCACCGGCGGCGTGCTGTCGCCTGTCGATGCGCAACAGTCCAGCCTGGCCGGCCTGGGCTGGAACAGCAACACCACCTTCGGCATCGGCGGCAGCGGCCTGCTCACCAGCCCGAGCGCGTATGCGGGCCTGAGCCCGAACGCCGGCGCCCCCGCACTGGTGCCCAACAGCTACACCAGCGTGAAGGCGCGCCTGACGGGCAAGCTCACCGACGACGCCACCTTGTACGGCGAATACGAACGCGCCACCGACGACCGCCAGCGCGCTGCCATCGGCGGCGAATACCGCTTCGACGACAAGAGCCGCGCCTACGCGAAGCACGAGTTCGCGAACAGCCTGACCGGCATCTACGGGCTGACCTCCGATGGCAGCAAGAGCCACAGCACCGTGCTGGGCGTGGACACTGCCTACATGAAGGACGGCCAGGTCTTCAGCGAATACCGCCTGGCCGGCGCGCAGAACGGCAGCGACGCCGCGGCCGCGATGGGCGTGCGCAACCTGTGGCGCGTGGCCGCAGGCGTGAACCTGACGACCTCGTTCGAGCGTCAGCAACTCAACCCCGCCACCGCTTCCAGCCAGGACGCCACCGCCGTGAGCCTGGGTGCCGACTACACCGCCGATGCGCGTTACAAGATGGGCGGCCGCCTGGAGTACCGCACGTCGGACACGCAAGACGCCTGGCTCTCCAGCCTGGCCTACGACCGCAAGCTCAACGACGACTGGGCCGCGCTGCTGCGCAACCTGTACCTGCGCCAGACCTCCCAAGGTGCCGCCGCCGACAACGGCCAGCAGACGCAGGACCGCCTGCAACTCGGCATGGCCTACCGCGACACGCAGACCAACTTCTGGCACGGCCTGGGGCGGCTGGAATTCCGCACTGAACGCTCCAGCGCCGTCAGCGCCCCGGTGGATAGCCGGGCCTGGATCGCCAGCCTGCACGCCAACGTGCAACCGAACCGCGCCTGGGTCTTCTCGGGCCAAGTGGCGCACAAGAGTGTGGCCGAAGCATTCTCCAGCCCGACCGGCGCCGTCAACGCGGGCGGCCTGCCGATCTCGACCTTGGGCGAGCGCGACACCTGGCGCGGCACGCTGCTCAGCGGCCGCGCCACCTGGGACTTTGCCGAGCGCTTCGACGCCAGCGCCTACGCCAGCGTGCAGACCGCGCGCGGCACGCGCCTGAACGGCCTCGGCGGCGAACTGGGTTACCGCGTGATGGACAACCTGTGGCTCTCGCTCGGCTACACCGGCGGCAAGTACAGCGATGTGGACGCCTTCAGCAGCAACCAGAGCTGGAACGGCTGGCACCTGCGCTTGCGCTTCAAGTTCGACGAAAAGACCTTCTCCCGCGACGACCCGCGCGTGAACCGCACACTCGACGGCGCGGCCGACGGCGCCAACCCGCGGCAGTGGCGTGAATGACCGCGCAAACTGAATGCGCTCTTGACCCATTGCCGCGCAGCACCATGAAGCACAGCCTCCTCAACGCGACCGCGCTATTGACCCTGGCCCTCGCCCTGGCCTCGGCCTCCTTCACTGCGCACGCCCAGAACACCACCACGCCGAGCAACGCCGCGGTGGGCAGCAACGCCGGTACCAGCACCACCGAGTCGGTGCTGAAGAAGAACCTGCCGCCCGTCAACCTGCAGCCCGGCCAACCGACCGACCCGAATCTGCGCGTGACCGAGCCGAACCATTTCGTCGAGCTGCAGGCGCGCATCGCCAAGCTGAAGGCCGGCGAGGCGCAGTGCCCGCGTGATTACCACGTCGCCAAGGCGCAGGCCTGGCTCAACTTCAGCCGCGACCAGTACCACGAGCGCGCCTGGCAGAAGGACATCCAGACCAACACCTTCAACGAAGCGCGCCGCATCGTCGACGCGCTCGAAGCGGGGCAGGACCCGGGGCTGGACACACCGATGGTGTCCGACGCGCAAAAGCTGCGCCCCGACCTGTGGGCGATCGCGAACAAGATCAAGGAGGTGCCCGGCCCGCTGTGCTGCGCGCAGACCGAGACCGCCTTCTGCGAAGTGCAGCTGGTCTGGAGCGGCCACGCGCTGGCCAACCTGGGCGGCTGGCGCCGTGCCACGCCGCACGTGCGCATGGCCGAAGACCTGTGTGCCGACGCGGCGCGCAACCAGTGCAAGGTCATCCCGCCGATCCCGGCCGTCGATGTGCCGCCGCTGCCGCCCATCCCGCTGGTGCCGCCGGTGCCGGTGCCGACCTACGAGAAGATCACACTCGCCGCCGGCGCGCTGTTCAAGCACGGCCAGTCGGCCATCGACCAGATGCTGCCGGCCGGCCGCTCCCAGCTCGACGAACTGGTGGCCAAGCTGAAGGAGCTCAAGGGCGTGGACCGCATGGTCATCACCGGCCATGCCGACAAGACCAACAGCTCGGGTGACCCCGCCTTCAACGACAAGCTCAGTCTGGCGCGCGCCAGCACCGTGCGCAGCTACCTCACCGTCAAGGGCGCCGACATGAGCCGCACCGAAGTGGCCAGCCAGGGCGACCGCGAGCCGGTCAAGACCGACTGCCCTGTCCCCCAGGGCTCCGACGGCGTGACGGTCGGCAAAGCCGCCAGGAAGGCGATGCAGGCCTACTTCGACTGCCTGCAGCCGAACCGGCGCGTCGAGATCGAGATCTTCGGGACGGTGGAGAAGCGCTAGAGAAACGTTCAGGTCACTTCGCGCACCATCGTGAACTTCACGATGCCCTCGCCGAAGCCGCGCAGTTCCAGCTTCACCTCGTAGCCCAGCGAGCGGTAAAGGTTCGGCGCCTGGAAGCTGTACGTCTCCAGGTAGAACGTGCGGCAACCCCGCGCCTGTGCCCGTTCGTGAAACTGCTCGACCAGGCGCTTGCCGACGCCGTGGCGGCGCTGGGCCGCTTCGACCCACAGTTGCTGCAGCTCGCAGCACGTGCCCCAGGTTCGGCCCACGGCACCCCCCACCACCTCGCCGCCCGGCAGGCGCGCAAAACAACCGAGGGGCTGCACCTCGTGCAACGGTGCTGCGGCGTCGTTGGAGGCGCCCAGCCCGGCATCGACCACCACTGCCGCGTCGGCCGGCAACTCGTCGTGCAGGGTGAACACCGGGGCTGACGGCATCGCTTCAGCGCCTCGGCCCCAGCGCCGCATGGGCCGCGCCGCGACGCGAGCGCTTCTGGTGGTACGTCAACGCCGCCGCCACGCAAAACGCCAGCGAGTCGGCCGGCACCGGCTCGGCCAGATCGAACACGATCGCGCGCTGGCCCTCGAACCGGAATTCGTTCGGGAACAGGCTGCGGAACGACTCGACCAGGCGGGTACGGCAGTTGAAGTACATCGCGCAGTGCGTCGGGTCGGCCTTCTTCCAGGCGATGCGCACCGTGCTGCCGCTGCCGCTCTGTGCCGTGACGTAAGCAGGCTCGCCCCACTTGAGCGTCTCTTCGAGCCCACCAACGCCGGGCGTGCTGGCCGCCGTGTCGAAGATCAGTTCGCGCAGCGCCAGCAGCTTTTGGCGCGCCAAGGGCGGGCAGTCCTCGAGGGCCTGCGCCACCGCCGCGTTGGCAAACGGCCGCGAGCGTGTCATGGCACGGTGGCTTGAGCGGCTGCACACGCGGCGCAGACACATGCCACGCCGCGCTGCGCCGGCGGGATGCGCGCCAGCAAGGCCGGCGGGAACGATGCCTGTCGGCACCAGCACGGCGCGTCGAAGTGCCCGCAAGCCGCAGGCACACAGGCGTTGGGGCCGCCGCACAGCGGGCACAGCGGCTCTGCTGCAGCCACGGGTGCCACCGGGCGGCTGGTGTGCAAGGCCGAGTCCGACATGTCGACGGCCCCGTCGCCCTTCACGGCAGTTTGCGCGCGAAGCAAGGCCCGCCGGTGCCCGTGGGCAGCCGCGTGGCCTGCTCGAAGCGTTGGCCGTTGAGTTCGACCCGGCCCTCGCACAGCGCCTGCGCCTGGCAGGCACTCGGCGTGGTGCGCAGTTCGACGGCCGTGGGGGTCAGGTGCACGAACACCTGGCACAGCGTGCCGGTGCGGCCGATCTTGCGCGCCGGGTCGGGCCGCACGACCATCGCCAGCGCTTCGCGCCCGGTCGCGCCGCTCAGCCGGGCCACGCCGCCGACCGAGCAGACGGCCTCGCCGGGCCCGACCACGGCAATGTCGAGCTCGAACAGCTTGTCGCTCTTGCGCCGCATGCCGAGGTAGCTCTGCGCACCAGGCGCCTCCGCACCCCGGGCCTCCGCACCACGCGGTTCCGCGCCCTCGGGAGCCGACGCCGCCATCGACGCAGGCACTGACGCCACTGCACCGGCCTCGGCGCGAACATAACAAGCCGTCTGCGCGTGAGCCGGCGCCGCCGCGCACCACGCCGCAAGCGCTGCAAGTGAAGAGACCAGCCAACGGTTCATTTGCCCTCCAGGGTTCGAGCGCTGCCGTTTTACACGAAGTCAGTATCGATCGGCAGCGCCACACCGGCAGCACGTGCCGCGGCGCGCACCGACTCGGGCCAGTTGATGCGCCCCGGGTCGTGCCCGCCGGCCATGCCGACGAGATACGCGTCGTCGGCCCCGGCGTTGCGGAAACCGCGCGACAGGCCCGCCGGAATGCTGACCGTGTCCCACGGCCCCAGACGCAGCGAGCGCTCGCCTTCGGGCCCCCAGAACACCTCCCACACGCCGCTCAGCGGCATGAAGACTTCCTGCGTCAGGTGGTTGTGCAGCGGCGCGGCCTTGCCAGGCGCACAGCGCACGATGTTGAGGTGAAACGTCTCGGCCGCCAGCGGCGCAGCGGGCGGTGTGCCGAGCACGCGCAAGGTGGTGCGCTCGCAGCCTGGAAGGGTGGCGTCTACGTAGTCGTCCGTCGGCCGCAGGTCGGCGAACCGGGCGACGCGAGCCTGCATCTGCTCGACCGTCGGGTTGGCGGCGGTGATCGGGGCCTGCGCGCTCTGTTCGGCAGCGTCGTCCTCCCAGTAGGCGCGGGGGCGGTAGTTGCCGAAGTACCAGACGTGGCCCTCCGGGTCGAGCACCATGTAACCCCTGGCGCCGTAGTCCTCGGTGCGCAGCTCGCGCACCACGCGGGCGCCCGCCGCGGTCGCCATTTGAAAGTGCGCATCCGGGTCTTCGACGAACACGCTCAGGCCTTGCGCATGGCCGCCGAGGTCCTGCGGGCTCAGCTGAGCCTGATCCGGCTTGGCCGAGCCGACCATCACCACCCCCGTGCCCAGGCTCAACTCCGAGTGCTCGACCCGGCCACCCTCGCCGGCCACGATGAAGCGCTTCGTGAACCCGAAGGCCCGGCACAACCAGTGAATGGCCGCAGGCGCGTCGGTGTAGCTGAGGCTGGGGTAAATGTCGGACAGGCTGCGATGGCTGCTGGGCATGACGTCACTCCTGGCGAAAAGGGTGCCGGGGCGCCGCCTACGTCGCTTGCACCTTGCCGGCAAGCAAGCGCGCCGCGGCTGCCTGAAGCAACAGACGCGAGTACAGCTTGTGAAAGCCGAGCAGCGCATGAAACACCAGGCCGAGCTCGCGCCGGCCCGTCGTGTGGTTCGTGCGGCTGGTCACCGCCGAGCCGAAGAAGAGCCGCGTGGCCCCACCCGCCGGACCTTCGTCAGGCACAGCCATCAGCCATGAACTGGTTCTTCCCGTCTGGTCGGTCAGCAGGATCTGCTCGGGCCGGCGCTGCGCCACGCGCCACACCGCAAACGCATCGCTCCTGCCCTGGGCCAGGTCCCTGGCGCCTTGGTCGGTCGATGGCTTGAAGGCGAGCAGGCGCAGGACCATGCGCTCGGCCTTGAACAGCGACGTGGTGTAGAACGCCTCGATGTACTGCGCCTGCGTGACGCTGATCGGCAGCTGCGTCGTGTAGCAATCGGTGTGGCCGCCGTTGCGCTGGAGCTGCCGCAGCAGTGCGGCCTCGGGCAAATCGGTGGGTACGGCAACGGTCATGCGGGTGATTGGGGTTGCCGCGCGGTGGCTTTGTGCCGCTCAGGCGCCACGCCGCGCCGGCTCGCTGGTGTGCAGGAATTTCGTGTACAGGTCACGCGGCGGCCCCACCGAGATCGCCTTGAGCACCTGCGACGGCGTTGCCTTGGCAAACAGCTCGGAGTCGGCCCAGGCCTTGCTGCCCAACAGCGAGTTCAGCAGCGTGCGCTTCGCGGGGATCGGCGGCATCGTGAGTCTCCTGGGTGATGGAACGAGAAGGCCGGCCGCGGCCCTCGATGTTGCGCGGCCTGCCACCCGGCCGGCCGCGCTGCAATCGCTGCTTGGGATGCTTACTTGGCCTTGGCCTTGGGCTTTGCGGCAGGCTTGAGCAGGAACGTGACCTTCAAGGTCACCTTGTAGGCCGTGACCTTGCCGTTGGCCACATCGACACTCTGGTCCTTCACCCACGCGCCGGCGACGCCACTGACGGTTTCCGACGCCCGAGCCACGCCTTGTTTGATGGCGTCGTCGAAACTGAGCTTGCTGGTGGAGATGATCTCGATGACCTTGGCGACCGACATGGCGGCTCCTTGTGCTGGTTGGGGAGCAGCGATTCTGCGTCAGCGCCGACCGCCGGGCAATGACCCTGCCCTCTCACCGGCTGGTCCGGGAGCTTGATGCGCGGCATGCCGCTCAGCCCAGGATCGCCGGGTTGGCCCGCCACAGCACCCAGTTCAGCACCGAGGCGAAACTGACCCACAGCAGGTAGGGCACCAGCAACCAGCTCGCCACCCGACTGAAGCGCCAGCCCGGCGGCGCCCAGGCCGGCCGAACGGCCGAACCAGCGAGGCATAGAACGCACCGGCGCTCACCGAAGCGAACGCCCCGATGGCGCTCGCAGCGAAGCAGAGCGCCAACCAACCGGCAAAGCCGATGGCCTGTTGCGGGAGTGAGAGCGTGGCGGGTTTCATGGTGGGCCTCATGGCCGGAAGGTCAGGGCTCAAGCCTTCCCCGAACGCTGAAGAATCGCCTTCTGGTCCTCGAAGCCGATCGGCGCCGAGGTGTGCTCATGAACGATCCTGGGGACGTGGCCGCTGGTCTTGAGGACCCAGGTCAGGCGGTTCTGCAGTTGATTCAACTGTTCACCCTGAGCCGAAACGACCGCGTAGGTGACCACCGCGCTGACGGATGCGAATGCAGGGGCCGACACCGTGCGAACGTCCTCGAAGTCGACCTTGAACCGGTCGGTCGGGTGCGACGCGAACCACCCTTCGACGGCGACTTGCCACGATGGAGCTCCTTCATACGACCAGACACCCCAGGCGTCGAAGATTCTCGCCGCCGGGTCATAGAGGCGCATGAATGCGGTGATGTCCCTTGCGGCGACAGACACCCGGTAGCCTTCGATGACCCTTGCGATGGGCGCTTCGATCTCACTCACTGTCGACCTCCTTGCCTGCGTACCGCCGGACGATCATCCAAAACCTGCTTGGCGAAGGATCTTCTCCATCGCCTGCCCACGGCATGGGCTGGAGCGCCGTCACTGCCGAGCAAGAACCACGTGTGTGGCAAGCGGCGTGCTCTGGTGCCGGGTGCAGACGTAGCCCAACGCAGGAAGGTTCGTCCCTTCGAAGAGTCTTTCACCAGCGCCAAGCAGGACCGGCGCAATGGCGATGTGCATCTCGTCGATCAGGCGTTCGCGCAGGTATTGTTGAATGACGTTGACACCGCCACCCACTCGAACATCCTTGCCTGCAGCCGCTGCGCGCGCTTGCGCCAAGGCGGCGGCGGCACCTTCGGTCACGAAGTGGAAGGTCGTTCCTCCTTCCATGACCAGCGGCGCACGTGCGTGGTGGGTCAGCACGAACACCGGCACCTGATAGACAGGGTTCTCGCCCCACCAACCCCGCCAGCTCTCATCGGGCCAGGGCCCGCGAACGGGCCCGAACATGTTCCTGCCAAGAATCCAGGCCCCGACATTCTGAAAGCCTCGCGCAGCAAAGTCGTCATCGACGCCCGTTCCTCCGCCATCGTTGCCGAACAAGGCCTTCTGAAATGTTCGGGTAGGCAAGGCCCAGCCATGAAGCGCCGTGCCGCCCACGCCGAGCGGGTTGTCGAGGCCCTGGTCCGGCCCCGCGCCGAACCCGTCGAGCGAGATGGTGAAACTTTCTACGCGAAGCTTGGGCATGGTGTTTCTCGGAGATGCGAGTTGCGACGAACGCCCCTTTGCAGCGGGTGCAAACGGGTGCTGCTCTTCCGACGACGAGCGAGCGAAGCCAGATTCGACAAGCCTCCCCCCATTTTGGCTGGCCCCGACGCTTGAGGTAAGCGGCCGATGCCGTCGCCCCGGCATCGTTTCGCCTCCGAGGCTGGCGAGCCTACTTTGGCCTGTGAAGAGCGCAGAGCTTGTTACCGTCGGGGTCGCGAATGTAGGCCAGATACATGGCGCCGAGACCCCCCTCGCGCAGCCCGGGAGGCTGTTCGATCGATGTGCCCCCATGCGCAAGCGCAGTGTCATGGAACTGCTGCACTTGCGCTGGCGAGCTGCACTTGAACCCGATCGTGCCTCCATTGGCGAAGGTAGCGACTTCCCCGTTGATTGGCTCGCTCACGCAGAAGGAACTGCCATCGTGCCGATAGAACAGGCGCACTTGGCCGGTAGCGTTCTGATTCCGAAATGGCTCGCCCGCTCCAAGAACGGCCAGCACGGCGTCTCAGAAACGCTTGGAGCGTTCAATGTCATTTGTTCCGATCATCACGTGGCTGAACATGCATGTGTCTCCTGTGTACAGCGAAAGGTCGGGTTGAAGAATACGTGGAACGCCGCGTTGTCAGGCGACATGACCCATCTCCCAGTCAGAGCGCGCGCCGGTAGTGCATGGCGACCGCGCCGCTGCGG
>JANMYQ010000373.1:0-2644 GCA_031382215.1 Methylibium sp. | reverse complement strand
CTGGAGATCCGCGGCCCGGTCGTGGCCAACTACTTCGACAACCTCCTGCCCGACAACGAAAAGATCCGAGAGCGCATCGCGCGCCGCTACAAGACAAAGTCGATCGATATGTTCGAGCTTCTGCAGGCCATCGGCCGGGATTGTGTGGGCGCCGTGCAGCTGCTGCCCGTTGGCGCTGAGCCGCAGGGTTGGGACAAGATCACCGGCGAGCCCTTGAGCGAGCATCAGGTCGCCGAGCTGCTGCGCGCCGTGCCCTCGCAAGCCCTGCTCGGCCAGGCCGAAGATGACGATCTCTTGCGCATCTCGCTGGCCGGCGCCCAGGAGAAGACGGCGCTGCTCTTCACGAACAAGCGCTGGCACCGACCGCTCGGCGCCACGCCGACGACGCACATCCTGAAGCTGCCGCTGGGCCTGGTGGGCGGCAGCCGGCGCGTGGACCTGGGTGACTCGCTCGAGAACGAGTGGCTTTGCGCGCAGATCCTGTACTACCTGCACCTTCCCGTGGCGACGACCGAGATGTGGCGCTTCGAGGACCAGAAGGCCCTGGTCGTCACCCGGTTCGACCGCTCCCGGCAGGTGGGTGAGCAGGGCCAGGAATGGATCGCGCGGCTGCCGCAGGAGGACTTCTGCCAGGCGCTGGGCCATCCACCGAGCAAGAAGTACGAGAAGGACGGCGGCCCAGGCATCGCCGACTGCATGCGCCTGCTGGCCGGCAGCTCGGACGACGGCGATCGACAGTCGTTCGCCCTGACCCAACTTGCCTTCTGGCTGATGGGCGCCCCCGACGGGCACGCCAAGAACTACTCGATTTTTCTGCAGCGCGGGGACACCTTCATCACCACGCCGCTGTACGACGCGCTCTCGATATTCCCCTATGTGGGCGACGGGGCAAACCAGTTCCACTGGCGCAAGGTGGGCCCTGCCATGGCGCTGCGCTCGAAGAACGTGCACTGGCACTTCTACGACACCCTGCCGCGGCACTGGTACGCACTGGCCATGAAGGTCGGGGGACCCCTGGTGTGGGAGGCGATGGTGCAACTGGTCCAACGCGTCGACCCGGCTCTGGATCGGATAGCCCGCACCCTCCCGCATGACTTTCCGCCTCGCATGTGGGAAACGATCTCACAGGGAATGCGCTCCCAGGCCGCTCGTTTCCTCGGGGGCCTCGCGGGCCTGCCTTAGCAAAGCGCAAAAGCCACCGCCGCACGCCACCAGCCCGCATCGACCCGCACGGGCCAGTCGTTGTGATCGGCAGCCTCGAACACCAGCAGGCGCTTCGGGCCGGCCAGCCCGGCGTGCAGCGCGCGGCCGAAGCGTGCCGGCACGATGCTGTCGAGCTCGGCCACGGCCACCAGCACCGGGCGGTCGAAGCCCGCCAGGCGGGCCTGCGTGTCGTACTCGTCGCGCAGCATCCACTTCACCGGCAGCCACGGGTAGTGGTGCGCGCCGACATGCGCGAGCACGAGCCGATCCCACGGCGTGATGAGCAGCAGCCCCGCGGTGAGCTCGCGGCGCTGCGCGGCCGCCGCCGCGGCCACCGCCGCGCCGAGCGATTCGCCCACCAACAGCAGCGGCCCGCCGTACTGGCGGTGCGCGAGCGCGACCGTCTGCTCGGCATCGGCCACGAAGCTGGCCTCGCCGAGCGCCCCAGCGCGCGGGCCGTAGCCGGGGTACTCGGCGAGGATCACACGCAAGCCCAGCGGTGCGAGTGCGCGCGCGTAGAACGCGCGGTCACCGACATGCCCGGCGTTGCCGTGAAAGACGATCGCAGTGCCGCGCACGGCGCCCGCCGGCTCGGCGACCAGGCCGCGAAAGTCCTGCGCCGACGGCCACGCCTGCAAGCCGGCGCCGGCCACGCCCGCCACCGTGGCCGGGGCCGGGGCGGGGAAGTAGAGCATCCGGTCCTGGTGCAGATAGATCGCCGCCAGGACCATCAGGCTCACGACAAGGATTGTAAGCGGTCAATGAACCCCGTCCTTGATCGAGGCGCCTTGGTCTGACAGCCTACGTTCCCACGTAGGTGAACGTGGGAACGTGATGTCAGACGCAATGCAGGAGCTGGCCCGCCGACTTGTCGTCGGGCACAAGAGCGATGGCCGCGCCGTGTACGACGAAGGGGTCAAGGCCGAGCTGGTGGCGGCATGCGGGCGGCCCGGCGCGTCGGTGTCGCGACTCGCACGCGAGTGCGGGGTCAACGCCAACCAGCTCGGCCGCTGGGTGCGCGAGCACAGCCAGCGTCGGCAGCGTGCCGTTGCCGTGTCACCCGCTCCACGCGATGCCTTCGCGGCGGTGGCGATCGAAGCCGCGGCGCCGGTGCCGACCAACGACAGCCGTTCGACCGCGCGCATGTGCCTGCAGGCACGCCTGCCCAACGGCGTGGTGATCGATCTTCGCGAGTGCGACCTGCGCCACGCCGGCGTCGTGATCGAAGCGCTCGGGAGGGTCCGGTGTTCCGCCTCGACCAAGCGCTGAAGGTCTATCTGCACCGCGAGCCGATCGACTTCAGGTTGAACATCAACGGCCTGGCCCTGCTGGTGGACAAGGCGCTGGGCCTGGACCCGTTCGCGCCCTGCGTGTACGTGTTCAGCAACCGCCGGCGCAACCGCGTGAAGATCCTGGGCTGGGAGCGCAACGGCTTCTGGCT
>JANMYQ010000340.1:0-3944 GCA_031382215.1 Methylibium sp. | reverse complement strand
ATCGTCGCGGCCGTGGCGGGCTTCAAGCACAGCCCGTGGTTCGCTGTCGTCGCATTGGGCGGGCACGGCGTGATGGATGTCTTCCACCACCACCTCGTGCACAACACCGGCGTGCCGCAGGTCTGGCCGGGGTTCTGCATGACCTTCGACGTGACCGCGGCTGTGTTCGTCGCCTTGGTCATGCTGGCTCGCGCCCGAGGCGAGGGAAAGCGGCAGAGCCTCAGTCTCCGCTGAGCGCGCGCGCCATGCGGTCGAGGTCGCAGTTCCACCCAACACTTCCGGGCATGGAAAAGCCCGGAGCACGGAGATTCGCCATGAAGGCCGTCATTCACTCGCAGTACGGCAGTCCCGACGTGCTCCAGGTCACGACGCTCGAACGTCCCGAGCCGCAGAAGAACGAAGTGCTGATTCGCGTGAAGGCCGCTGGCCTCGACTACGGCCAGTGGCACCTCATGGCAGGCAAGCCGTACGCGGTACGGCTCGCGACGGGCCTGACGAAGCCGAGGCAGCGCGTGCTCGGCATGGACGTGAGCGGCGTGGTGGAGGCCGTCGGCGCCGAGGTGACGCGCTTCGAGGTTGGTGATGCGGTGTTCGGCGCGGCGTCGCAGACGTTCGCGGAATTCACCAGCGCGCGTGAAGACCAGCTCTGCCACAAGCCGGAGCGCCTGAGCTTCGAGCAAGCGGCGGCGGCGGCCATTTCCGGCGTGACCGCGCTCATCGGTCTGCGCGACGTGGCGAAGGTGAAGCCTGGCCAGTCGGTGTGCGTGATCGGCGCGGGCGGCGGTGTCGGCTCGTCGGCCGTGCAGCTAGCACGGCACTTCGGCGCTCACGTCACCGCGGTGTGCAGCACCTCGAAGGTCGAGTTCGTGCGCGCGCTTGGCGCCGCCTCGGTCATCGACTACACGAAGGTGCCGTTGCCCACCGATGGCCGTTTCGATGTGATCCTCGATCTCGCGGGCAACCGCCCATTGAGCGTACTGCGCAAGGCGCTCGCGCCGCGGGGTACGTTGGTGCTCGGCGGCGGCGAAGGCGGTGACCGCTTCTTCGGCAGCACGGGTCGGGCGATGCGCGCGGTGGTCTGGTCGATGTTCCTGAAGCAGCGGCTCGCAATGCTGGTGAGCTTCGTGAAGCCCGAACCGCTGCAGGCACTTGCCGACATCCTTGGGCAGCCGGGCGTGACTCCCGCGGTCGATCGCACCTTTCCGCTCGAGCAGGCGGCGGACGCCATGCGCACGCTGGTGTCGGGACAGGTGCGAGGCAAGCTCGTCCTGCGCGTCACTGTCAGGCCTACCGTGTCATCCCAAGGCTCATGAAGCCGCGAATGATGCGCACGAGGCCCACTGCGATGGCGCCGGTGACGACGACGTACCAGCCACCGTTCGACGCCGCGGGGCTTACTTGAGATGCCTGTGTGCGGGTCCGACCCGTAACCTCGGGGCGACGAGATCTAAGAAGCGGGTGTCACTGGAGCTCGATTTCGCAAGCCGATGCATCCGTCGAACGATCGAGACCCACGTGCCGCGTACCTTCGCGCGCGTTCGGCCGGCGTTCGTCCGTGCATCCGAAGCTGACGCTCGACGGGCCTGGAGGCAGTGGCCGCTCTCAGATGGATGAGGTCACTCAAGTCGTCAGGGCACTCCTGCTCTACTTGCCATCCGGTCGTCACGCGAAGGCGTCGATCCTCAAAATGACGCGGGCGCTCCCACCAGAGGTGTGGAGCGCCCGCGGGTCTGGCTACAGAACCAACTACTTCACGTAGGGCTCCGCCCCGGACCGAGAGAGATTAGACATATCACCTCCTTTCGTAGTGGCTACGACGCCCAAGGGTACTCGTTTTGCTGGCCAAGCGGATCGAGTGTGATGCGGCTTGGCGCGATTCCAGATCGGCGAAGTGGCCTCACCTGGCCAACTGCAGCGACGAACCTCAACCGGGAATTGCCGAAGGCGCGCCAAGGCGGCGCGGCGGCCCCGATAGCCGGTGCCCCGGCTGGTGTGGACTCACAGAGAACGCAGGCGATGCAGACCCGCAGTGAACGGCTGCTGGCCGCTCTGAAGAGGGCGGCTGCGGTGACCGGCGCCGAGCAGACGGTGGCCGGAGCCGGCTGGTTGCCAAGCTGTCTGCGCACCCTTGCCGCAGCGGTGGTGGTGGCAGATGACGCGCCACACGAAGCGCCTGAGCGCACCGACGCCGAGGCGCAGGGGGCATAGCGCGACGAAGGGCTCCCTACCGAGGACGGCGTGCGCGTGGGAGCGCGCCCCGTCCACGTGATTGCGATGACTAGGCAGGCACTAAAGCCGATGCTTCGTCATCACCTGGGCACCTCGGTTTCACGGCGCCGCCTTGTTTGAAAGCCCCCGCGCGCAGGTGTGGCAACACAGCGCCAAGGTAGGCGCCCGAGGCTCTACCGCGGGCATGGCCTGCCAAAGCGGATACAGCTCGGCGGGCAGAGTCATCCAAGTCCCGCGACACCGGGCCGCCACCGCGCACTGGTGGCATCGCGCCGCTGATGGCTGCGTAGGCGTCGATCAGCACTTCATGGCGCAACCCGTGTGCCGTGGCGCCCCGTTCGCGCAAGGTGACGCCGAACTTCTCGAGCACGTAGTCGAAGCGCCGCAGGTTCTTCTTCAGATCGCGCGCCGGATCGCCCATGTGCGCATCCCGGCTGCTGGCCTGACTTTGCGCGAACTCGACCGCAGCCACGCGCGCGGGGCTGTCGAGCGGCAACCAGCGTACACGCCCACCCTTGCCCTTGATCCACACATACCGATCGGCGGCCTTGTGTTCTAGCGCCAAGCCTGTCTCGGCAAACGGAACCACGTGCTGGAAAGGGCGGAACTGGATCGACTCTTTTCGACGCAAGCCAAAGGCGTGGATGAGTCGCATCGACGCGCCGACGTGGCGGTCGAAGCAGCACACCTGGTCGACGAGGGTCTGGATGTCGATGCCCTGGGCGGACCAGCTCTTGTCGCGCTGGGCGTACTCGTGTCGCTGGTACTCGTCTACCACCAGACCGTAGTAAGCAGGGCTGCGCACAAAACCATGTTTACCCATCCACATGCCCAGCCCGCGCAGGAAGCTCAAGTACGTTTGGATCGTGGCGGGTGCCAAGCGGTCACGCTGCCAGACCTGCACCATGGCGCGGATGTGCTTCTGCCCCAGGTTGCGCGGGTCCGGCATGGTCTTGAATCCGGCCTTCAGCCGCAGGTCGCGAAAGAAGCGCCGCAGGAAGTGGGCTCGTTCGTGCCGCGTCTTGTGCGACACCGTCTTCTCCAGCGAGGTGTGCAGCGCGTTGAACAGCTCGATGAGCACTTCAAGCACCTTCTCGGGCGCAGCCTTGCCGGGCGTGTAGCTCGCCAAAATCTCCTTCGGTGACTTGCCCGCCCAGCTCTGGCGGCGTGTCGGTTGATACCGACTGGATCGGCCGGGGCTGGGCGCCTCCTGACGTCGGCGGCGGGATGCCGAAGGCCGGGCTTCTGGGTGATCGTTGGCGGGCATAGGCAGGCTCCAGGTTGGTACCCGCCGCCCGAACGGCGGGTTGGTTGGCAGTGACGTTGGAATCCGAAGCAGGCCATCGGCAGGGCGGATTCCGTTGTCCTGGCCGGTGTGTGGTCGAAAAATTCGGCGCTGCACGCGACCACGGCGTTGCGGCACATACCCAGATGGTTTGCCAGCTACTGCATGCGCAGCGGCCAGCTCGGTCGGTCTTAAAAATGAAACGGGTTGATCCGTCCCACCTGTGCATTTCTGCAACCGTGGGGGTTGGTGATGCCCGCCGGCCTCAAGGGCAGGGCGATCGGCATCGGGCGGCAAGGTCAGGCCTTGCACGCGCGTGGTGGATCAGTTCTGGATTCGTAGCGCCATCGACTCGCATGGGTCCGCCCCTGACCGAATGTCCAGGGCGGTGCCGAGTCTGTGAGCGGGGGCGCGCGTGGAGCCCAACAGG
>JANMYQ010000332.1:0-6047 GCA_031382215.1 Methylibium sp. | reverse complement strand
CGGCGTGGGGAAGTCGGGCAGGTAGTTCTTGCCCATCGCCAGGCTCAGGTTGCAGCGCTTGGCAATTTCCACCGTGTTGCGCACGGCGCTGGGCAGGTCGGCGAACAGTGCCTCCATTTGCGCCTGGGTCTTGAAATACTGCTCGCGGCTGAAGCGCTTGATGCGCTTGGGGTTGCTCAGCATCTCGCCTTCGGCCACGCAGACCCTCGCTTCATGGGCCTCGAAGTCGTCAGGCGTCGAGAACTGCACCGGATGCGTGGCAACAACCGGCAGCTTGGCCGCCGAGGCCAGCGCCACCGCAGCACGCACATGCGCTTCGTTGCCGGGCAACCCGGCGCGTTGCACCTCGATGTAGAAGCGGTTCGGGAACGCTTCAGCCAGCCTGCGCGCCAGCGCCTGCGCGCGCGCTGAGTCGCCCGCCACCAGCGCCTGCCCGACCGCCCCGAGCTCGGCGCCCGACAGCACGATCAGCCCGGCGCCCAGCTCATGCAGCCAGTCCCACTTGACCCAGGCCTGCGCGCGCTGCACGTTGACGAGCCAGCTGCGCGAGATCAGCTCGCAGATGTTGAGGTAACCCGCGGTGTTCTGCGCCAGGACGACCAGCCGGCTGGGCTGCTTTTCGCCGCCGCTGGGCTCGAGCCACAGGTCGGCGCCGATCAGCGGCTTGACGCCCTTGCGGCGCAGCGCGCTGTAGAACTTGACCGCGCCGAACAGGTTGCTCAGGTCGGTGATGGCCAGCGCACCCTGCCCGTCAGCGGCTGCGGCATCGGCCAGATCGTCGATCCGCAGAGTGCCGTCAACGACGGAAAATTCGGTGTGGGTGCGCAGGTGAATGAAGGCCATGAGCGGCATTCTAGGGACGCGCGGCGAGCCGAACGCGCTCGTAAATGTGCTTGCAAGTGCGCGTGCATGCGCTCCGTAAAATGCACGCCGTGAGCACCCATCTGAACATCAGCGCCTACCAATTCGTGACCGTGAGCGACACCGCCGAGTTGCGCGAAAGCGTCCGCTCACACGCACTGGCGCTGGGGCTGAAAGGCACGGTGCTGATCGCCGAAGAAGGCATCAATCTGTTTGTCGCCGGCGCGCCCGAGGCGGTGCGCTCTTTCGTCGGATGGCTGCGCACCGATGCACGCTTTGCTGGCCTGGCCGTGAAGGAAAGCGTGTCGGATGCACTGCCGTTCGGCAAGCTGATCGTCAAGGTGAAGCCAGAGATCATCCGCATGAATCAGCACGCCGTTCGGCCGCAAGCGCAACGTGCGCCGGCGGTGGCGCCGCGCGAGCTGAAGCGCTGGCTCGACCAGGGCCACGACGATGCCGGCCGGCCCGTGCTGATGCTGGACACACGCAATCAGTTCGAGGTCGAGCACGGCCGCTTCGAAGGCGCCGTCAGCTGGCAGTTGTCGAAGTTCAGCGACTTCCCGCAGGCGCTGCTGAAGCACCGCGAGCAGCTCCAGGGCAAGACCGTGGTGAGCTACTGCACCGGCGGCATCCGCTGCGAAAAGGCCGCGCTATTCATGCAGGCCGCGGGGGTGGACAAGGTGCTGCAGCTCGACGGCGGCATCCTCAAATACTTCGAGGAAACCGGCGGCGCGCACTTCGAAGGCACGTGCTTCGTGTTCGACGAACGAGAGACCCTGAACCCAGCATTGGCACCCGCCGCCGAGGTGTAAGGTTCGCGCTCCGCGACCGACAGGGTGCACACAGCCCTGACCGAGCCATGACCCGCAACCACCCCCAAGCCCGGCCCCGCGCCGCCCCCGGCGCGCTGGCCGATGCCTACACGCAGGTTCGCCAGACCACCTTGGCGCTGGCCGCGCCGCTGTCGGCGGAAGACTGCCAGCTCCAGTCCATGCCCGATGCGAGCCCCACCAAGTGGCACCTGGCGCACATCACCTGGTTCTTCGAGACCTTCGTCCTGGAGCGCTTCGAAGCGCGCTTTCGCCCCTTCGATGCCAGTTTTCGGGTGCTGTTCAACAGCTATTACCAAGGCGTGGGCGAGCAGTCCCCGCGTGCGCAGCGCGGCCTCATCAGCCGGCCCACGCTGGACGACGTGAAGCGCTATCGCGCGCAAGTGGATGAACGCGTGCAGGCCGTGCTCGCCGCGCACCCGCACGATGGCACGCTGGCAGAGTTGATCACCTTAGGCCTGCACCACGAACAGCAGCACCAGGAGCTGCTGCTCACCGACATCAAGCACGCGCTGAGCTTCAACCCCGGCCATGCCGCCTACGCGCGCCGCTGGCCGATGGCCAAGGTGCAGCCGCAGCCGCTGCGGTGGTTTGCCTATCCGGCCGGCCTGATCGAACACGGCTTCACGGTCGGACCAGGCGGCGAGCACGACGGCAGCTTCTGCTTCGACAACGAGACACCACGCCACACCACCTACACCGCACCGTTCGAACTCGCCTCGCGGCCGGTGTCGTACGGCGAGTACCTGGCCTTCATGGACGACGGCGGCTACACGCGGCCTGAACTGTGGCTGTCCATGGGCTGGGACTGGGTGCGCGCCGGCCAACCTTCCGGACGAACACGGGCGCCGCTGTACTGGCGCCAGCGCGACGGCGTGTGGCTGAACCACACCCTGCAGGGCCTGGTGGAAATCGACCCGCACACGCCGGTGTGCCACCTGAACTTTTTCGAGGCCGAGGCTTACGCGCGCTGGGCCGGTGCACGCCTGCCGACGGAAGTCGAATGGGAACTCGCAGCGCGCCGCCTGGGCCCCACGGCGCACCAGAACCCGCGCAACAACTTTGCCCACGTCGGCGCCTTCCACCCGCTGCCTCAGCCCGACGCCGCGCAGAACGAACCAGTGCAGATGTTCGGCGACGTGTGGGAGTGGACCCAGTCGAACTACAACCCCTACCCCGGCTACCGCCCGCTGCCCGGTGCGGTGGGCGAATACAACGGCAAGTTCATGTGCAACCAGTTCGTGCTGCGCGGCGGCTCGTGCGCCACGCCGGCCGGGCATGTGCGCGCGAGCTATCGCAACTTCTTTCCGCCCGAAGCGCAGTGGCAGTTCAGCGGGCTGAGGTTGGCACGAGACGCGTGAACGCCGCGCAGCGGTGAGGGTCGGCATTCGATCCACAGCGGCCGTTGACCGCAGCAGGTCGATGGAGGTTTGACGACTTCGCTCGTGTCGATGGCAGGCCGGCGGATCCCGGACCGGCAGGGCATCCTCGCTTCACCGTTTCAACGTGGAATTGACACGATCTTCCTCGAGCGCGCGTTCCAGGCGCGCGCACAGCGATGGACGCAGTTCCTTGGCAGTCATCAGAGCATCGAGCGACCCCACATCGAGTGCCCGCGCCACGTTGTGCACCGAGTCGAATTCGCGCGCCACTTCAGTCTGCACTTGTGCCTCGACGTCGGCCAGCACCCTTTCATAGTCTTCTTCGACTTTTCGACGATCAGCGAGCCTGGCGTCGGCGAGTGCTTTCCGCGCCGCCCTCACGCGCGGGTCGGCCTGCGCCCTTTCTCGGACCAGACGGGTGAACACGACGGCGGCGGCCGCGCCGCCTCCGATCACACTCGCATAGCTGCCTTCGAGTGCCACCGCATCGAGACGACTCGACAGCCGGCGCGAGAACACGACATAGGCACCCCCGTGGTAGCGCGCGACGACGCAGAACAGGATCGGCCCGTCGAACTCCACCACCGCCTTGCCGATCTCGGCGCCGTATTCGAGCTGGCGCTCGCGCATCGACTCCGGCGAGCCGTCGAAGCCTGACAGGTTGGCAAGGACGACGACCGGGCACAGGCCGTTGGCCGAACGGATCGCGCGCGCCATCTTGCGCGACGAATGCGGGAACAGCGTGCCACTCATCCAGCTTGCCGGCCCGTCGACCGGACGCGGCCCACGCCGTGGCAGCGGTTGCGACTCGATGCCGATCAGGCAGACCGGATTCCCGCCGAGCTGCCCATGCATCACGACGGTTGTTTCACCGCCGGCAAGCCCTTTCCAGCGCTCGAGCGGCGGAGCGTCCTGATCGAGCACTGCGGTCATCACCTCCCGGATCGCGAACGGCTTCTTGCGCCCCGGGTTGCCGCTCTCGGAAAACAGCTCCCCGACCGTGGCAAAGCCTCCGGCACCGGCGTACTCGCAGCCGGTGACATCGCGCCCGACAGGGTCGGCACTCGGCCGCCGACGCGCCCGCGTCTCGCCCGGCGCGACATAGGTGTAGTCGTAGTGGCGCAGCAGCAATTCGTAGGCGCTCTTCAGGTCGGGCGCGGTGTACTGCGCCTGTCCGTTGCCGGTCATGATCTCGAGCCCGCCGATGCCCTCGTTCGTCTCTGCCGCGACCGACCCGGAGACCTCGAGAGCGCGCTTGCCGGTCAACACCATGTAACCACGCGGCGTCATGACGAGCGTGCCGCGGCAATGCATCAACATCGTCGCCTCGGCGTTCCAGTACGACTGCGCACCGACACAGGGCCCGTCGACCAGGACGTTGATCACGCCCCCCCGTTGGGTGAATTCGACGATGCGGCGCAGCACCGCCGCGGTCCAGTCGAGGTTCTCGGTACCGGAGTCGAATGCGATCCGGGCACCGCCGGACAGCGCGACCCACTCCAAGGGCACGCCCATCTTTTCGGCATGGTCGAGCGCAGCGATGATCCGCCGGCACTCGCCCTCGCCCAGCGAACCCATGTCCTTGTTGGGGTCGCCAAGCAGCAGCACCCGGCTGAAGCCGTCCGGGAAGCGCTCGGACCAGTTCGTGATCAGCCCGACCACCACACCGGTCGGATTGCTTGCGGCGGGGCGACCTCGCACCGACTCCAGCGCACTGCCCTGAGCGTCGAGTTCCAGTTCGTCGAACTGCCCGCGTTCGATCCGACCGATGTCTTCGCTGGAAGTCAGCCAGCTCACCACCTCGTAGGGGTGGAACAGGCGCCGACGCCGCGCAGCAAGCACCTGCTGTTCGTAAGCCGACATCACCGGCACAAGGCGCCGCCGCGGCAGCACGACCTCGAGCCTGGGCCCCAGGGCCGTCGCGTCGCGCCATTCGGCAGTGAGCTCGCGCGGCGGCTGCGTGTCGCCGAGCGTGAAGCGTCCGTGCATTGCCACCTTGTGCAGCGCCAGATCGAAGGTCGCCGGTCCGAGCCGCCGGGCCAGCGCATCGAGTTCGCTGCGCGCAAGCGATATCGTGGGCCGGACGAAAAGCGAGATCCGATTCAAGGCCGGCGGCCTTCCGGTGGCGGCGCGCGAGCCTTCACGCAGGGCCTGCACGGCGCTCAGGAAGATCCGCTCGAAACTGGGAACCCGGACGAAGTCGCCATCGCTCAACGGATCGAATCGCTCGACCTCGGCCATCACGATCAGCCGGTCTTCGCCCGCGGCGACTGCGCGCAGCAACAGCAAGCCGGCCGGCGCGGCAAGGCGCTCGAGCTTGAAGTGGGCAAACCGGGCGACTTCCTGAGCCACCGGGCGTGCCGGATGGACATCGCGCAGCACCGTCTGCTCGGCCATCACGTCGCCGACCTGCGCCCAGCTGCGCGCACGCATCTCTCCACCCTCCACCCACAGCGCCGTCCAGCGCGCGCGCTGCAGGCGGGCTGCGGCGTCGAAGGCGTCGGCGGCCGGCACGTAGGCCAGCAGCAGGTCGGCTTCGGCCTCGGCCGGCAGCAGGGCCAGGGTCTCCGCCAGATGGCCGGGTGCGGTGAGCAACGTTCCGACGACCTGCGCCCCGGCAGCCGATTGCAGGCGCTGACAGGGATGGCGTCCGTGCAGCGCCGGGCTGTCTTCGATCGTGGTCGTTTCGTAGATCCGCGCCAGCAGTTGGCGCAGCACCACGGCCGCGTCGCGGGCTCGGGGTGTCTCTGCGGGCGGGCGGCGCGCCGGCGCGAACGCTCCGGCCAGAGCCCCGACCACGGCACCCAGCGGCAAGGCCTGCAAGGCCGCTTCGGCGGCGGCCCGCTCGTCGGGTGTGCGCGCCGCTGCCAGGTTATCCCAGCGTTGCTCGGCCTCGCTGGCAGCCTTGGCCATGTTGGCTTGCCACGCCGGCTGGTCCTGCCAGTAATAGTTCAGGTTCCAGGCCGCCGTCGCC
>JANMYQ010000274.1:0-4732 GCA_031382215.1 Methylibium sp. | reverse complement strand
TGCGCATGGCCTGCCACGAAGGCCAGGCCAACGGTCTCGACTGGCTGCTCGACCTGTGCGACTCGACCGTGACCTACCGCTCGCGCTACCTGGTGGCGCCCGAGTGGCTGCCGGTGCTCGACCTGCTGGTGCGCGACGACGCCAACCCGCGCTCGGTGGCGTTCCAGGTCAAGGGCCTGGCCGAGTACATCGCCAAGCTCGAAACCACCCACGGCCGCTTCGGCAGCGACGTGCTGGCGCCGGCGCAGGCGCTGCTGCGCGCGCTCGACCCGATCGACCTGCACCCCGACAGCACAGCGCTGGTTACGTGTCTGGATCGGCTGCAGGCGGCGGCGAATTCGGTGTCGGACGAACTGTCGCTGAAGTTCTTCTCGCATGCCGTGTCGCGCAGCGTGCTCTCTCGAGTGGCATGAGGCGCGTGGCCTGAACAGGGAGCTTGCAGAGTGAACCCGCGCTACACCGTCGAACACCTGACGCGCTATGCGTACACCGCACCGGTGTCGCAGTCGTGGCAGCTCGCGCGCCTGACGCCGCGCGGCCTCGGCTGGCAGAAGCTGCTGTCGCACGCGCTGCACATCGACCCCAAGCCCGACGCGCGCCACGACACGCTTGACAGCTTCGGCAACCACGTCACGCACTTCGGCCTGCACGGCGCGCACCGGCTGCTGAGCGTGCGCATGCAGTGCCTGGTCGAGGTGGCGCCGCGCGTGGCCGTGGACAACGCGGCGGGTGCCACCGTGCAGGAGGTACGCGACGCGCTGCGCGCCGACCCCACGCTGGACGACCTGGCCCCGGCGCGCCTGTCGGAGCCGACGCCGCTGGTGCCTTTCACCGAAGCCGCGCGCCGTTATGCGAGTGCCGCTCTGGTGCCCGAGCGCGACTGGTTCGACGCTGTCAGCGCCGTCATGCACTCGATCCACGACGACTTCGAGTTCGACTCCACGGCCACCACCGTCACCACCTCGGTCGATGAAGTGCTGCAGCACCGCCGCGGCGTGTGCCAGGACTTCGCGCACCTGATGCTGGCCTGCCTGCGCGGCCACGGCCTGCCGGCGCGCTATGTGTCGGGTTACCTGCTCACCGACCCGCCGCCGGGCAAGCCGCGCATGCTAGGCGTCGACGCGTCGCACGCCTGGGTGGCGGCCTATTCACCGGCCTACGGCTGGGTCGAGTTCGACCCCACCAACGACCAGCTGGCCGACCAGCGCTACATCACGCTGGCCTGGGGCGCCGACTTTGCCGACGTGGTGCCCGTGCGCGGCGTGATCCTGGGGGGCGGCGAACAGTTGCTCGACGTCGAGGTCAGCGTGATGCCGGCGTGAGCTGCACACCGTAGCGGGAGGCAGGCTGGGAGCCGTTGGCATCGAAGACCTGCCAGGCGCCGGCCTCGGAAACGATCCACACCTCCAGGGCGCCGGCTTCGAGAAACAGACGGGTCTTGAACACCATCTCGGCGTCGGTGTTCGAAGGCGAACGCACTTCAACGCAGATCTCGGGCGCTTCCGGGTATGGTGTCACTTCGCCATGCCGGGCCATGAAGTCGGCCGAAGCCCAGGCCACGTCAGGCACGCGAACGCCTTCGGTCGTCGCGATGGAGCATTCCACCATTGCCGTGCCGGTGGGCAAGTGATCGGCCAGCGCGCGTGCAATGGCCACCTGGCTGATCCCGTGGCGATTGCTGGCAGGGCTCATCTCGATGACTCCATAGGCATTGAGCTCGATCTTGCCCGGCAGGTCGCGCAGCAACGGGTCGTTGCACAACTCGGCCCAACGCAGCGCGAGCGCTTCATGCGGAGAAATCTGACCCATGACGGCACCTCTCAAAGACCACGAGGGACAGTATATCGACGCGTCCGCGCGGGCAACGGGATCAGCGCAGGGCGCGGCCCCGCTCGCGCGCCAGCGCCTCGCCCAGCTCGATCACCGCGAGCGCGTAGTAGCTCGACCAGTTGTAGCGTGTGACCACGTAGAAATTCGCGGTGCCGGCCACGTGGCTCGGCGGCGCGTCGCCGTTCTGCAGTTCCACCAGCGCCATCAAGCCCTGGAACGACTGTCCGGCCGGGCTCAGCGCGGCACCTCGGCGGGCAAACTCCTGCGCGTCGAAGCTGGGCACGATGTCGGGCACCAGCATGGTGGCGCGGTCGGCGATTTCGGGTGGCGCCGTCACCGCAAAGTGCGTCGGCATGCCGCGTTGCCAGCCGAACGTGAACAGGTAGTTGGCCACGCTGCCGATCACGTCGGCCGGGCTGTCGGCGAGGTCGATGCGACCGTCGTCGTCCAGGTCAACGGCGTACTTGAGCACGCTGGAGGGCAGGAACTGCGGCATGCCGATCGCGCCGGCGTAACTGCCCTTCACGTCGAGCGGCCCCAGGCCGTTCTTGCGGCACATCAGCAGAAAGGCCTCGAGCTCGTCGCGAAAGAGCGCTGAACGGTCGCTGCGGCCGGTGGGAAAGTCGAACGCCAGGGTCGACAGTGCATCGATGACGCGGAAGCTGCCGGTCTGCTGGCCGAAGATCGACTCGACGCCGATGATGCCGACGATCACTTCCGGCGGCACGCCGAAACGCTCTTCGGCCAGGCTCAGCCAGCGCTCGTTCGCGCGCCAGAACGCCAGACCGGCGCGGATGCGCACCGGCTCGACGAACCGGCCCCGGTACGCGCCCCAGTTCTTCGCCGCACCATTGGCGGCGGGCATGATCAAGCGCGCCACCGCCGGCGTGTAGCGCGCGCGGTCCAGCGCGGCGCGCACCCACGCAGCGTCAAGCCCCTGGCGCTGCGCCACCTCGTCGGCAAAACGGATCACGTTTTCACGCGAGTTTTCACGCGAGCCGTAGCGCAGCGGGTCGGCCGCCTCGCTGCCTCGGGCCTCGGCCGCGCTGGCGGCGCCGCCCGATTGCGCGTACACCGGCGCGAGCGCCGCCGCGCCAGCGAGGGCCATCAGCAGACCCGCCGATACCCGCAGGTTGGGGTGCTTGAAAAGATGCATCGTTGTCAGTGGCAAGTCCGCGAAGGACCCCCCAAAAAGAAGCAGGCCCGGGGCGACAACACCCAGGGCCTGAGGTTCCGCTGGAAGGCCGCTACTCGAGCTTGACCTCGACCCGGCGCGCTTCGGCGTTGTTGCCGCTGCCGGTCAGCGCTTCGGGTTTCTTCAGGTCGACCTTGTCGTCGGCGATGCCGGCGGTCTTCAGCGCCGCGCTCACGGCCATGGCTCGCAGCTTGGCCAGTTCCGCGTTCTTGGCCGGGTCGCCGGTGGCATCGGTGTAGCCGCTGACCACGGCCTTCTTGCCGGCCGCGACGCCTTTGGCCACATCGGCCAGCGCAGCCTCGGCGCCGGTGGCCAGGTCGGTCTTGCCGCTGGCGAAGTAGAACTTGACCACGCCGCCTTCGACCTTGAACGATGCAGCGTCGGCCATCGCGGCCGAAGCCGGTGCCGCTGGGGCTGCTACCACGGCGGGTGCCGCAGGCACAACGGCCGGCGCGGCCGCGTGCGTGGTGACTGAACCCACCGGCAGCAGCGGCACGATCAGCAGCGCCACGATGTTGATGATCTTGATCAGCGGGTTCACCGCCGGGCCGGCCGTGTCTTTGTAGGGGTCGCCGACGGTGTCGCCGGTCACTGCCGCCTTGTGGGCATCGCTGCCCTTGCCGCCGTGGTGGCCGTCTTCGATGTACTTCTTGGCGTTGTCCCAGGCCCCACCGCCGGTGCACATGGAGATGGCCACGAACAGGCCGGTCACGATGGTGCCCATCAGCAGGCCGCCCAGCGCCGCCGGCCCGAGCAGCAGGCCGACGACGATGGGCACGACCACCGGCAACAGGCTCGGCGCGATCATTTCCTTGATGGCCGCGGTGGTCAGCATGTCGACCGCCGCGCTGTAGTCGGGCTTGCGCTTGCCGGCCATGATCGCGCCGTCCTGGAACTGGCGCCGCACTTCAACCACCACCGAACCGGCAGCGCGGCCGACGGCTTCCATCGCCATCGCGCCGAACAGGTAGGGAATCAGGCCGCCGATGATCAGGCCGACGATGACTTTCGGGTCGCTCAGGTCGAAGGCGACGTTCATGCCGCGACCTTCGAGCGAGTGCGTGTAGTCGGCAAACAGCACCAGCGCCGCCAGGCCGGCCGAGCCGATGGCGTAGCCCTTGGTGACGGCCTTGGTGGTGTTGCCCACCGCGTCGAGCGGGTCGGTCACGTCGCGCACGCTCTTGGGCAGCTCGGCCATTTCGGCAATGCCGCCGGCGTTGTCGGTGATCGGGCCATAGGCGTCGAGGGCGACGACGATGCCGGCCATGCTCAGCATCGAGGTGGCGGCCACGGCAATGCCGTACAGCCCGGCGAGCTGGTACGCGCCCAGGATGGCGGCGCAGACGAACAGCACCGGCCAGGCGGTGGAGCGCATCGAAACGCCCAGGCCGGCGATGATGTTGGTGCCGTGCCCGGTGGTCGAGGCCTGCGCGATGTGCTTGACCGGCGCGTACTGCGTACCGGTGTAGTACTCGGTGATCCAGACCATCGCCGCGGTCAGCACCAGGCCCACCACGCAGGCGCCGAACAGGCGCATCTGCGTGCCGGCGCCGAGCGCGTCGTCAGGCATCACGGCCTTGGTGATGAAGAAGAAGCCGACCAGCGAGATCACGCCCGCGACCGTCAGCCCCTTGTACAGCGCCGGCATCACGTTCTTCATGCCGGGCGAGGCCTTGACGGCTGCGCAGCCGATGATCGACGCGATGA